>JBGPNG010000012.1:0-11119 GCA_041487395.1 Dongiaceae bacterium | reverse complement strand
CGACCAAGTTGCGCGCTCGGTAGAGGTATGGGCTGAAGCATATCGGCTCCTTGCGGTGCCGTTTCGGCGGAATGTTCGCCCATGCGCCCTGCCGAGTGGCCAATGCCCTGATCCGGTCGGCATCATACCCTCGATCGGCCGGCAGCATCGTTCGCGGCTTCAATCCGGTCGGAAGAGCTGAACACAACCGATTGTCGTGCGTTTCGCCGGACGCAAGGTCAGACCGTGCTGGCGGACCGTTCTATCGACGACCGCATGAATCTTGCTGGTAAGCCCGCCGCGCGGTTTGTCCGGTGGCATCGCTTGGATGATGTTCCATTCCCGGTCCGCGAGTTCACGGCGCATAATTCGAAGCTCCGGTTTGGGAGCTTGAATCGCGTCCATGCCGACGCCATCAACACCGCGCACGCGTTTCCGGTATCAGCCGCTATCCGGACATAGAGCATCGGGCGCTGTTACTTCGCACCTT
Organism: Dongiaceae bacterium; assembly: GCA_041487395.1. Taxonomy (GTDB): domain Bacteria; phylum Pseudomonadota; class Alphaproteobacteria; order Dongiales; family Dongiaceae; genus DASXQK01. Next base: position 10,650 of record JBGPNG010000012.1, on the reverse strand, counting down.
GGCTAATCCCGGAAGCGCCGCCTGCCGCGAGTGACAGCCGCTTACTGATGTATAGCGGACCCTGGCAAGCCGCCCCGGGCTGTGTTTATGAGTTCACGCCCTAAATACGCGGCCCCAGTGGTCCCACTGACCGGGTCCACTTCGCGACTTCCTGCGCCGCTAGCGTTGCCGACGTGCTAATCTATTTTCAATGTGGTCAGTTCAGCCATCCAGCTGGGGAATTCCAGCAAATACGTGGGAGGACCGTCATGGGCATGGTCGTGATTCATCACAAGGTCAATGATTTTGCATCTTGGAAGCCGATATACGACAAGCACGCCGAAGCCCGGAAGGCAGCCGGCCTGACCAAAGATCATGTGCTCCAGTCAGTGAATGATCGGAACGCAGTAACCGTGATAATGGACTTCTCGGACGCGAGCAAAGCGAAGGCATTCGCCGCCTCAGCGAACCTTAAGGCCGCAATGAAATTGGCAGGCGTAGTCGGTAAACCGGCCATCCACATCCTAAAGAAAGTGACTTAGCCGACATTCCCCGGATGAACCGCGGTTTTGAGTGCCAGAGTGGGTGGCTGCCACGACCGGTGAACATGGCTTTCCCAAGCCGTTGGGGGCTCTATTTTCCGTCATCAAGGCGCACCTTTCCCGTCGTTTCTCTCCGAGCGCACGGCGCTCAAACGCCTCGTGCTTGACCTGCTCTCCCGAAATGCAGCCGATTTGGGAGTAACAATCGGCAGAGATAAGGAGACCATCCATGCCGCCGCTTGCGTTGAGAGGCGCAGATACCCAGCTGGACCAAAACCCGGTTCCGCTCCTACACAAAACCGGGCTGCGCAATCGGGGGCCGGCCAGTGCGAGATTAGCCATTCATCAGGTGAGCGCCAGCCCGGATGAGATTTTCGATAGCTACAGCTAGGGTGAGCCTCGCTGACGGCGTCGCGATGCCCACTCACGACGCGGGCGGAGCACCGCCGCTCTCCTTTCGTCGAGAGATGAAAGGATCGAGTGTTTCCGCGGCTGCTGCAGCGGAGGCTGGAGCAAGAAATTCGCCAATTGCCCGCTTCCACACCGCGTTTGCACGCTCTGTCGCATTCTTAGCGCCAGCTTCAGTCCAGGTGCCGTAGTTCGACCAGTCCGCAACGAGCGGTTCATAGAAGGCAGTTCGATACCGAGACATTGTGTGCTGTGCGGAGAAGAAGTGTCCTCCTGGCTGCACTTCCGCGATGGCCTCGAAACCGATCGCATCTGCATCACCCGGTGTGGAACTGCACAACTCGGCAATTGTTTGAAGCGCCTCGATATCGGTGATGAACTTTTCGAATGACCCGGTTAGACCGCCTTCTAGCCAACCGGCTGCATGGATCAGGACGGTCGCGCCGGCAAGCACCGCGCCCCACAATGCAAACTGCGTTTCATGTGCCGCCTGGGCGTCCGAAATGTTGGCCGCACTTCCGCCGCCGGCTCTCCAGGGCAGTCCGATAAGTCGCGCAAGCTGACCCGCACCGAGCGTCGCCTTGACATGTTCGGGGGTTCCGAATGCCGGAGCGCCAGACTTCATGTCCACATTTGACGAGAAGCTTCCGTAGACCACGGGTGCGCCCGCGTTGGTCAACTGCGCTAAAGTAATGCCCGCCAGCGCCTCGGCATGTTGAAGCGTTAGAGCGCCAGCGACTGTGATTGGCGCCATGGCGCCGGCTAAACAGAATGGCGTGATGATGGAAACCTGCCCCCATCGTGCGAAATCGATAATGCCCTGCGCCATCGGAATGTCGAGCTGCCGGGGCGAATTCGTATTGATGACGGTGTAGCAATGGACTGCGGAACGGAATGCATCCTCCGACAACCCACGCGCTAGGCGGATCATCTCAAAACCATCCATCACCTGCGCCGTGCCGCGGGCGTAGAGAAACGGGAGCTTGTCCGAAAGCGTCAGCTGGGCGTGGTTCATTGCATAGTGACGAAATCGCGGCGCGACATCCTGGGGCTCGATGTGTGGTCCTTGCATGTGGATAACGTCGAAAGACTGAGCGAGTCGAACCAGATCCTCGAAGTCGGCCAGCGTGCCGGGACGCCGTCCACGCTCGATATCGGTGACGTTGGGGGCGCCGGCACCCGCAACGAAACAAAGACCGCCAAGCTCAAGGTTCAGATCACGGCTACGATCACCGGCGCGCGCCACTATGGATTTGGGGGCAGCCGAGAGTGCGTTGGTAACGATATCGCGTCCGATGCGAACGATTTGGGTGGCCTCATCGACCAGTGCACCGGCACTCTGAAAAATTGCACGAGCCTCGGGCAAAAGGACCATGATTCCGAGTTCTTCAATTACTCGCAATGCCGTATTCTGGATCTCTGCGATCTGTTCGTCGGTGAAGATGGCTTGAGGACGGAACGGATTTCGAAGGGATCTATAATTGGTTTTGCGACTACCTTGCCCGTGGCCGGAAGAACGATAGGGTCGTCGGCGCTCGCGCCTTAAGTCAGGCGCTTGAGGTTCAGCCATGAGCGGGTCCCTTATTTGCTGTGCCTTCCGCAAACCACATTCTGCCATGCTGGCGATGGAGGCCGACGAGTCTCGTGCAAGGTCCGCTCACGAACCAATGCGAGTCGCGTGCGGCGGCAGCATTGAACGACCGAGTCTAACTCAGAGCGGATATCCGTACGCTGCCAGCGCGCGATGGCTGATTCACCACGGTGCCCCCCGACCGTAAAGCCCCAAGCTACCGAAACCGTCGAAGCGAAAGGTCTCGAACGACGTCTGCGCCGACATCAAGAGAGACGAGCAGCCGAAACAGCCGCCATGGCCAGTCCCAAAGTGCGGTTGATATACTTGTAGAAATCCCAGATGGGCCCTTCAAAGTCCGAGGGCGCCAAGGGACCAGCCTGATGGTGACGGGACTTAAGGCCCCTTGCCAGATTGGCGAGGACAATTTTGTCCTCCGCCATTGTTTTCTGAAACAAGTCGACGGCCCAGTCGACCGTGCTCTGCGGCCATTCCGGGCCGAAAAAGATGAGGCCGAGCTTGACGCGCACTTGATCGACTGACTCGGGCTGAATGCATATGAACGAGCTATAGTCGCTGGAGCAACCTACCGCTAGCCCCGGAGGCACGGCGAACATTACGCAGTTGTCCACTTGGCTGTTGGAAAGGTCCGGGTGACCTTTCTGGGAGCGCGGCAGATCGGGCGAGAAGCCGGCATAGTAGCCGAAATACGCCTCACCCGGCGGGAAGTGGCGACAGAGCTTCGTCGGATTGACCTTATGCAATGTGTCATGATGGAGAGAGGACAGGTGATAGCCCTCCATGAAATTCTCCAACAGGCATTTCCAATTGGTCTGCCAGACCTCCTCGGCGAAATACCGAAGGCTTGTCTGCTCCAAGTGGTAGGGCCGGATCATTTCTTCGAGCTTTGAGAGCCGCGGCGTCAGCGCAGGGGGATCGGAAGCAAGCGATACAAACAGGAAGCCTTGCCAGAGCGTGCAGGCGAATTCCGGCAGACGGCAACTGCCAGGGTCGAAATCGGGTCTCTTATTTATACGCGGGGCGGCCACAAGTTGGCCTGTGGTGTCGTAGGACCAATGATGATAGGGGCACACAAGCCGCCTTTTGTTGCCGCGCCCAATAGCCATAACTGTGCCGCGATGGCGGCACACGTTCGAGAACGCGCGGACCTTCGAGTCGACGCCGTGGATAATTACAACAGGCTCGTCGCATATCTGTAAGGCCATGAAGTCGCCGGGCTGCGCGACTTCCTCTCGGCGTCCGACGCAGATCCATTCGCGCATGAAGAGCTGTTCGCGTTCGAGGGCGAGAACGCCCGGATCCGTATAGAACTCTCTGGGCATTGACCGCGCCTGGTCATAGGACAGGTCGTCGTAATGCTGGAGGGTTCCATGGAGCATGGCGATCTTATCGCCAGTCATGTTTCGCCTTGCTCTTTCGCATTAGTTCATAGTTTTCATGCATCAGCGTTACATCATCGAAGCGCGTTCTAGGAACAGTTGTCCCATGGCCGTCGCTTGCGCTCCGGCGACCTTCTTCGTCGTCGCCGTCAGGAAGTCATAGAAGTAGGTGAAGAGAACCGGCGTTTCGTCGAGCAGCAGGCGCTGGATCTGCCCGGCGGCATGGCGCTGCGACTGCAGGTCGAGGGCGGCGATGTATTGGGTGACCAGCCCGTCGTATTCCTTGTTGTGGAAATGGGCGGAGTTCCAGGTCCCGTCGCTCTTCAAGGGTGCCGCCAGCAGCACGTTGGGCACGCCCCGGTGGCCGTAGTCGGTGGCGCCGACGATCGAATCCAACCAATCCGATTCGCCGAACACCGCCTTGCCGTAATAGGCGCCTTGGTCTTCGACATTGAGATCCATGGCGATCCCGGCGTCGCGCACCGCCTGCTGGATGACCTGGGCGTATTCCGGGATCTCCAGATATTTCTCGGTGGTCAGCTTGACGCTGAAGCCGTTGGGGAAGCCGGCATCGGCCAGGAGCTGCTTGGCCTGGGCGATATCGCGCTGGCGCTGGCCCACCGTCTTGTCGGTCGACGGGAACACCGGGGCGAAGGGCGTGTCGTTGCCGATGTCGGCCCGGTCGCGGAACAGCCCCCTGATCAGCTTCTTGCGATCGATGCACAGCCCGATGGCCCGGCGTACGCGCTTGTCGGTGAAGGGCGCCATGTCGGTGCGCATATGGACCTGGGTATGGGCGCTCGACTTGATGCTGAGAATGTTCACCTTCGGATCGCTCAGCAGCGCGATGCCCTGAATCACCGGCAATTGGCTGATGATGTCGACCTGATGGCCCTGGAGAGCCAGCACTTGAGGCTCCATGTCGGCGTAGAAGGTGAACTCGGTGCGCGCCGGCAAGCCCTTCGTTCCCCAATAGTCGTCATTGCGAACGAAGGACGCCCCGACCTTGGCGGTGAATTTGTCGAGCTTGAACGGCCCCGTGCCGATGAAATTCTTCTCGAAGTCGCCCGCATAGTCGGCCGGCAGGATGATCGCATTGTAGTTGTCGGAGGAGACGTAGTAGGGGAAGTTGCCGTTGGCCGCGTCGAGTTGGAATGCGACGGTCTGGTCGTCGACCTTCTTCGTGCCACCCTTGGACAGCACGCCGCTGAAGGCCGAGAGCGCGTTCGATGAATTCTTCGGATCGGCCAGCCGGTCGATGGTCGCGACCACGTCGTCGGCGATGAGCGCCTTGCCGTTGTGGAACTTGACGCCCTTGCGCAGCGTGAAGGTCCACACGCTGCCATCCGCATTCGGTTTCCAGCCGGTGGCGAGGGCCGGACGGAGCCGAAGATCGGGGCCGGAGATGCAGAGAAACTCGCCCGTCTGCTGCAGCATCAGCGCGCCCCCGCCATCGGCGACCGCTACCGGATCGATCGCCGCCGCGGGCACCGTCGTCGCCACCCGGATCGTGGCGCCGGCGGCGCCGGCACGGGCGGGCGTGGAGAGGAGGCTGGCGCCGAAAGCCCCAACCAGACTGGTCAGCAGCGGCAGCGACATGCCGATCGTAGCGCCATGGCGCAGGAAGCCACGCCGATCGATGTAGCCGGCGGCGAACTCGTCGATGATGTGGTTTTCAAGATCGCCGCACTGGCGGCGGATGACATCGATGCGTTTGTCATATCCAGGCATTGCATCCTCCCTCATGTGTCTGCGCAATTGCTTGCATTCCGAGTCTGGCTCCCGGCGGCGGCGAGCCGGTCATGCCCGGATATCCGGACATCGCTCCCAGAGCTTGGTGCCAAGCTGTCGCCGTGCCGCCGGGCACCCGGGGGCCAGGGGTCCGTAGTGCATCGATGACGGGAATCAGGAACGTCATACCTCCTCCCAAGGAAAGTTATCCAGGCGAACAGCCCCTTTGTCGGTCACCAGAACCTGCGTTTCCAGCTTTATGCATTCGCTGCCCGCCTCGCCTACAAGGCTCTCGACGCAGACGACCATGCTGTCTTCAAACCGGCCATCGCAGGCGCCCGCGAAATCCAGATGCAGCGGCACGATGGGCCACTCGTCCGCGAGACCTACGCCGTGCACGGCGAGAGTATATCGGTAAGGTTGGTGCCGCTCCGGAATTCGCCAAGATTTTTCATTAAACTCGCGGAAACTCACGCCGGCCTTGATGAGATCCAGATTGTGATGGATTTGCTCCAACGCGGTGCCATAGAGGCGCCGCTGTTGGTCGGTCATGCGAGTATGCCCGCAGGTCCAGGCGCGCGAAAGGTCGGCGCAGTAGCCATAAGGCCCGATCATGTCGGTATCCAGGGAGATCATCTCGCCCTCGCAACAAACATGATCAGAGCACTCGCTGTACCAAGGATTCGTCCCGGCGCCGGCCTTCAGTAGCCGGGTCTCGATCCATTCACCCCCGGAGCGGGCATTCTCGAAGTGAAGCTCGGCCCAGATTTCCTGCTCAGTCTTTCCGGGAACGGAATTCTCGTACATGCGGGCCATGCCGGTTTCGCAAACGCGAATTGCCCAACGCACAAGCTCAATTTCCTCGGGGCTCTTGATCACCCGGGCTTTTTCAGTTAGCTCCTGCCCTCCGACATAGACGTATCCGAGTTCCTCAAGCGCTTTCAGCCCGAGAGGTTCGATCTTGTCGATGGCGATTCTCCTATTGCCGCCGGCGTGACTTCGCATCAGATCGTCGATCTCGCCGGCCCAGGCCTCGACGGATTGATGCGTGTTCTCGGCGGCGGCCATGTAGTTCCAGGCGATCGAAGTGCGAACTTCGGTGATGCTCTTCAGTCCCTTGCAAAGATGCTCCGCTCTCCTGAACTCGAACATGATCGCTGGACCGGCGGCAAAGATGAGGGCGTAGCGATAAGCGTTATGGAGAGTCCACACCTGCATATTGGGGGCGTCGAGCGCATAGCGGATGTTGACTGGGTCATATAGCAGCGCCGCCGCGCAATCATGCGCCCGTAATTGCTGCCTCAGCCGCATCAATCTGTAGGAACGGGCGGAATCCAGAGTCGCCGATGGGATCGGGCTCTTGAGCGGGCGCTCGGCGCCATCAGCGTTTAGATACGTGCGTTTTCCAATATTCTGAACGTTCAAGTCAAATCACCTCTTTGCGGCGACCGGCGGGAAATCTCGGCACTGAAACCCGGAGCGGCAGTCCGCGGCCCGGGGCCTCGTCGAGTCAGTTGGTGCGGCCATAGAACAACAGGCGTGTATGTTCCTTGAGGCCGTAGTTCGGCTCAGCGGCATAACTGAGGATGGCGATCGTCCGGGCACGCGCGCCGAAGCTAGGTGTCACGCGGTGAAGCGAGCGCGAGCCTTTGAATAAGACGAGCGCGCCAGGATCTTGCTTCAGCTCGCGTACGGCGGTTGGGTCGCCGTCCAGAATGCGGCCAACTGCAGCATAACCCGCCGCGCTTTCCTCTCGTATATTCGGGGCGAATTCGAAGGTCCCGCCGGCATCGGCCTGGCGGAGCATCAGCGTCACGGTGAAGATCGAATTGTCGAAGTGCCAGCCCAACTCCTGATTGTCACCGTAGAAGTTCACGTTGATCGAGGCGAGCGGGTCGTCGAAAGGAAAGAGACGCTCGATTTCCAGCGCGTCGCAGACAAAAGCGCGAAAACGCTTCGAGCCGTAGATCGCGCGAAGCGGCGAATCCGCCGGGATCTCGTCATCGCCGAGGATGGCCTTTTCGCTGCGCACCAAGCGATTACGGGCATGTTCGGGCAGGTAGGCGGGATCGGCGCCGACTAGATAGACATTGTGCGGCTGACCGCAGACGAAGGCGCTTTCCTCGAGGGGATCGACTTGCACCAGGGTCTGCGCCACCGCGCCCGGCCGCATGAAGCCCTCCAAGACGCAGGCCCCAGTCGCCCCTAGGCCCCTCCTTGCCGTTTCGACGAGGCGCCGATAGGCGGGCGAGGTGGGCGCATCGATAGCATAGCGTCGCAGGTCGACAATGTCGCCGAGTCCCGCGGTCCGCCCCGCCGGCCCTTGCAGCCCCGACTCCGTCCGGGTCGTCATGATCTCGCCTCTTCCTGCCGATATCGGATAGCCTAAGCCGGAACGGATTGTGCGACAATTTCAATATATACAAAGTTTACGTGAGATTTCGGCACTCTTGTCTCGGTCGCTCGCGATGGGCCGAATGCCTTAGCTGCGCCGAGGCCTGTGACCCTGCGCGAAAAAGGCTCGGAGCTGTTGGGCAACGCCATGCGGCACGGAGCCCTTGCCGTCGGAGAGCCGCAGCAAGGCAGCCCAGGCGATCTTCACGCCGCGCTCGGCGAGAGGAAGGGCGACTAGCCTGCCATCATCCGTCTCCGATCGCATGGCCCATCGGCTGAGGATACTCAATCCCTGGCCACCCCTTGCCGCGGCGGCCGCCGATTCGGGTGTGTCGACGATCACATAGCGACGCGGTTGGACATGGGCGGGCTGCAAGAATTCGAGATATTCGAAGCCTGGCCTGACAGCCATGCTGTAGGTGTAAAAGTCCTCGGGCTCGACATCTTCCGGCCGAATGAAGCGGCGTTTGGCGAGGCGGTGGGATGGCGCCACAAGTGCGACGAGCTCGTCGGCGAACAGGTCGACCCGCGATGTTCCCGGGAAGTCGTCGACTAAAGGCGTCATGACGATATCGACGACATGGCCCTTTAGAGCATCGAGCTCGCTGCTATTCACATCGGCCGCGAGCTCCAGCCGAACCCCGGGCTTGACGCGCTGCAGATAGGTGCCGAAGTCGGAAAGCCAGCCGAAGCTGCGATAGATCGACATGCCGATGCGGATGACGTGATGCACATCGCTGCCGAGGCGCGAGGCGACGCTTTCGGCGCGCTCGAGATCGGCAAGAACTCGCTCCGCCGCGTGGAGAATGCATTCGCCGGCAGGCGTAAGGCGCACCCGATTGCTCGCCTTGGCGAAGAGCGCGATGCCGAGCCTCGCCTCGGCCTCGTCGATTCGGCGCGAAACGGCCGAGGGGGTCAGCTTCAGGAACTCGGCGATCTTGCTCAGACTTCCCGTTCGGCGGAAGGTGGCGAGAACTTGGAGATGCTTGATGCTGAGGCGCGGCGTCATTCGGCTTTAGTTTGCTTCAAGAAGGATGGCTTCCGGCGACAGGATATCCGCTATTATCACGGCCCCTGCTTTGGAGCGATTCAAAAACCGGACAGATCGCGTGCCACGAGGACCGGACATATCGTGTGTCAGCGACAAGTGCCGCGTTCCAAATTGCCACCGGGAGCCCAAATGGCTACGCTGACACTCGAAACGGCCGTTCATTCGGGGAATGTCGGCTAAGAAGGAGGACGTGCCATGTCGAAGGAACTTCTTTGGCTCACGCTGACCACGCTGATGACCGGCCTTTTTTGGGTGCCCTATATCCTGGACCGGATCGCGGTCAGGGGACTGATGGGCGCCTTGGCAAATCCAAGCCCGAAGGACCTGCCGCAATCGCCCTGGGCCGAGCGCGCCATAAAGGCCCATTACAACGCCGTGGAGAACCTGGTGGTCTTCGCTGCCCTGGTCTTGACCGCCCACGCGCTGGGCATCTCCAGCGGACTGACAGGCGCAGCCGCAGTGATCTATTTCTTCGCCCGCCTCATTCATTTCCTGGTCTACACGGCTGGCATTCCGGTCGCCCGCACCCTGGCATTTGCCGTTGGCTGGTTGGCGCAAATGGCGTTCGCCCTCAGCATCCTGGGCATCGCCTAGGCGGCACTTGAGGCAAGATTGTTCGCCAAGGCGGTTTCGAGAGTCGTATAGAGGCGCGGGGCTGTTTCGGCTAGAGGGTTATTAGTAACGGGCGAGGCTAAGTTGTGATTCCTGAGCCACGCGGCGGGTACCTGGGGCTGGTTCTAGAGCAAGCCCGGCTGACCCTCATCTTCGCGACAGCCTCGACAGGATACCAGAGCCCTCGGATGACGGGCGCCCATGCGAATTCTACTCGTGGCACGTCTGTGACATCCCGCCACGGGTAAGGGATGTCCGCTTTCGGTCCGGAAGCGGCAACTTGCGGGTTGCTAGCGTTCCCGATTTATGAGTTCACGGCCTGGTACCTCCCGCGCCGCGCGGCTGCCACCCTCGTCCAAATCGGCAGACCGCATTTCCGTGTATCATCCACGTGCTGGAAATCAACAAGGGCAAGGTATCGAAGATGGCGCAACCAAGAGCGGGGGTGAGGCAAAGAGCGAACGGGGCGGTCAAAACGCAACGGCCGACGAAACTTCGACCGCGACCGGGTGTCGAAGAGCCGGCGCCGCCACCCGTCGCCCTGCCGCCGCAGCGAGTGGTTCCGCCCTATCCGGGGGCGGCCACGACCAACAATCTGCAACGGCAATCGAAGAGCTATGTCCTGCCGGTGCAGGATACGGATTTCCTGTTGCGCGACGAATTGCGTGGTGTTCGTTTTGCGCTGGAATACGAGAAGGCTGAACTGACGCTCCGCGATGCCGGCATCCGCTCGACGGTCGTCTGTTTCGGCAGCGCGCGCATCCCCTCACGCGAACAGGCGGAGAGCGAAGCACGCATCGCACGGGGTGCCAGCGAGCGGCAGCTCGCACGGCGGCGGCTACGCCAATCGGTCTATTACGAGCAGGCGCGGGTGTTCGGGCGCATCGTTTCGGAGCGTGGTGGCGCGCTCAGCGCCGACAATGGCCTGCACGACAATGTCATCGCCACCGGCGGCGGCCCGGG
>JBGPNG010000011.1:0-11242 GCA_041487395.1 Dongiaceae bacterium | reverse complement strand
TGAAGTCTAGACATTTGAATCCGGCGCCGCGGCTTTTCTCTTGGCGATGAATTCCTTCAGCGATTCATCGATCCCCGGATCGATCGCCGGGGCCTCGTATTCCTGAAGCATGCGCTTCCACAGCTTGTTCGCGCGCTGGGCGGCGTCCAGGGCGCCTTCGGCCTCCCACTGCTCATAGCTGTTGTTGTCGGCGATGCTGGAACGATAGAAGGCCGTCTCGAAATTCGCCTGGGTATGGGCGCAGCCGAGAAAATGGCTGCCCGGGCCGACCTCGCGAATGGCGTCCATCGCCTGGCCGTTCTCCGACAAATCGATACCCTTGGCCAACACCTGCATCATGCCGAGCTGATCGGCATCCATGACGAATTTCTCATAGCCGGACGATAGACCGCCTTCGAGCCAACCGGCCCCGTGGAGGACAAAGTTCGTGCCGGCCTGAAGCGTCGGCAGCAAGGTCTGGGCACTTTCATAAGCCGCCTGGGCATCGGGAATCTTCGAGGCGCAAAGCGAGCCGCCGGTGCGGAAGGGAATGCCGAGCCGGCGCGCGAGCTGGCCCGCGGCCAGGGAGACCAGGGTGGGCTCCGGCGTGCCGAAGGTGGGGGCGCCGGATTGCATGGAAATCGAGCTGGCGAAGACGCCGAAGATCACCGGCGCGCCGGCGCGCACGAGCTGCGTCGTCCCCGCCCCCGCCAGGACCTCGGCCAGCACCTGGGCCAGCGTGCCCGCCGCCGTCACCGGGCTCATGGCGCCGGCGAGGATGAAGGGCGTCACGATGCAGGCCTGATTCGCGCGCGCATAGACCTTCATGGCACCCAGCATGGTGCCGTCCCAGACCATGGGCGAATTGGCGTTGATCAGGCTGGTGATGACCGTGTTCTTCTCGACGAAGTCCGCGCCGAAGACGAGGCGCGCCATCGCCACCGTGTCGGCCGCGCGCTCCGGTTGGGTGACCGATCCCATGAAGGGCTTGTCCGACAGGATGATATGGCTATAGACCATATCGAGATGGCGCTTGTTGACGGGCAGGTCGACCGGCTCGCAAACCGTGCCGCCGGAATGGTGGATCGACGGCGACATATAGGCCAGTTTCACGAAATTGCGGAAATCCTCGATCGTCGCATAGCGCCGCCCGTCGTCGAGAGAACGGATGAAGGGCGGGCCATAGACCGGCGCGAAGACGGTGTTGTCGCCGCCGATCTCGACGTTGCGCTCGGGATTGCGGGCATATTGGGTGTATTGCTTGGGAGCGGTCTTCTGAATCAGCGAGCGCGGCAGGCCGCGCGGGAAATGCACCCTCGTGCCCTTCACGTCGGCGCCGGCGTTGCGCCACAGCTGGAGTGCTTCCTGGTCGTCGCGAAATTCGATGCCGGTCTCTTCCAGGATCGTGTCGGCATTGCGCTCGATGATCTGCAATCCCTCCTCGTCCAACACCGTCACCAGCGGGATCTTGCGCGTGATGAAGGGCATTTGAACCAACTTCGGTCGGCTGCGCACGGCGCGTCTGGCATCGGCGCCGCCGCGGGCGCGGCGGCCCGCGGGCGCCTGCACGGCGCCATCGGGCGGGGTATCGGTCGTTGTCATGGCAACTCCGCAGCTCTGGGCGGCAATGGTGTTGATCGGCGGATTATCGGCAACCGCACTCCATCCTATCTTGCCGAACCGCGACAGCCCCTGCTATTTCCGCGCCATGATCCTTTCCGGGGTCCTTGCCGGCGATTTGGCGACCCGGCGCTCGCGAAGCCGTGAAGGGCCGCCCCTCCGGACTTGTTGACCGCCATGACCCCCGGTGCGATGCTTCGAAAGAAGGCGCCGGTTATGCGAATCGGTGCCGGTTGCATGTGGAGCCGGACGGTCACGCCTGTCTGCGGGCGTCTCGCCACCAACCGATCGCAGCATCGCCCCGACCGTCCCCGGTTCGTCAGCCTAGGGGAGAGCGTAAGCGATGCCAAAGATCCTCACGCCAATCGCCATAGCCGTCGCCGCCTGGATCGGCCTGGCGAGCGGACAAGCACAGGCCGCCTCGCAGATTTTGGGCATCGTGGCCAGCAACGGACTTCCGACTCCGCTGCATTGCGAAGATGGCACTTGCGTCGGCCATTTCAGCACCTTCTGCCTGCAGGACAACCGCCCGGCGCCGCCGGCCGAGAGCGTGTACCAATTATTGCCGGGCGATGGCTCATTGACGGTGATTGCCACGCTGGCGGACGGCAGGACCCTGCGCCTGCCGGCCAACGATCTGCTCGCCATCCATACGAGGATCGGCTTCACCTCCGTCAGGATGAGTTTGCCGGAATCGCAGATGAAGGCGCTGGGCGCTGTCTCGCTCGCAGTGGACGTGGCGCCGATGACCGCCATTCTGCCACGGCCCGTAGCCGACGATCCCAATCCGCAGTCGGCGGAAGAAATCGCCTTGGCGACGGGACCCGTGCGTCGTTTGGCCGAGCGCTCGTTCGAGAGCCGGGGTGACTCCGCCGACGCGGCCCGTCTCGCCAGCCTCGTCATCAACCTGTTGCCCGAGGACGAACCGCAGACGGCCCCTGGCCGCCACGCCCTGTGGACCCGGGCCCTTGCGCTCGCCAGCAGCCGCATCGCGCTCAGTCCCGGCGGCATCGACGAAGCCCGCAATATCTATTCAAGCTGCGAGATTTCGGTTGCCTCCAAATCGAGTTTCAATCTTCGAAGCTGTATGGAACTACATCACGCGGACCTCATGGCGGTGACCAATCGCAAGTTCTGGGATGACTCCGGCGGAAGTTGAGCATGAGACCGCAATTTCTTCAATTTGCAGCATTTTTTGCCGTTAGCCTCGCGGCGATTACGCAGCTTGCCAGACCTGCCGAGGCGGCGCCGCAAATCCTCGGGCTGGTGGCCAGCAACGGGCTGCCGACGCCGCTGGCCTGCCACGATGGATTCTGCAGCGCCAACCTTGCCAGCTTCTGCCTCCAGGAAGCACGCGAGGCGCCCAATACGGGCCGCGACTATCGCTTGGCGCCAGGCGGCACTCTCATGTTGATCGCCACGCTGGCCGATGGACGCAAGGTCGCTCGACCGGCGAACGATCTGGTCACGCTCAGGACCCGCTTCGGCTTCACCACGGTCGGCGTCAGTTTGCCGGAGGCGAGCGTCCATGTTCCCGGCGCCGTCGCGCTGGCCCTTGAGGTGGAGTCCGCAACCACGATCCTGCCGGTCGCCGCGACCGGCGATCGCAACCCGCAGTCCGACGAGGAGATCGCCCGGGCCGCCGGACCGCTGCGCCGATTGGCGGCGCGGACATTCGACCGGCCGGGTGCCGTGTCGGATGCGGCGCGGGTGATCGAACTCGTGGTCAATTCGCTGCCGGAGGAAAAATCCCGCGCACCGGTCGAGATCGCCGCATTGTGGCAGCGGGCGGCCATCTCGGCCTCGGCCGCGCCAAATCCGCCGAGCGATGCCGGCATGGCGATGGCGGGCAAGATCGTCGAGAGCTGCGCCCAGGGCGCGGCGGAACCCAACAGTTTCACCCTTGGCATCTGCCTGAATGTTCATCAAACGGAACTGATGACGGCGCTCAATCGGCAATTTTGGGACGCAGCCGGCGGCAGTTGAGAAGAAAGGAAAAGGACATGACCTTGAGGAATCGATTGTCGGCATATGCTGTGGCGCTTGCCGGGTGCCTGGTCTTGGCCACCGGCGCCCAGGCCGCCCCCCAGGTGCTGGGCCTCGTCGCCAGCCTTAGGCCGACGCCGATGCAATGCACATCGCAAGGCTGTCGCGCCGATCTCTCGGCTTTCTGCCTGCAGCAGCAGCGGCAGAACCCCGAGCTTGGCACGGTCTACCAGCCCGCGCCGAACGCGCCGATCACCCTGATCGTTACCAGCAAGTCCGGGGAAGTGTCGCATCTGAACGGCAGCCGCTATCTCTCCTTCATCGACGATCGCGGCTTCGCCTCGATCACGGCCAGGCTACCGGCCACGGCATTGGCAGGTATCGATGTCGCCTCCATCGCCATCGTGATCGGCCAGGATGCGTCTTTGCTGCCTCAAACCCAAATCGGCGACAGCAACCCGCAAGCGCAAGACGAAATTGCGCTCGCGACGGGCGCCAACCGCCGCAAGGCGGAAATCTATTTCGACATGCCGGGTCGCGACGCCGATGCCATCCGCCTGACCAATTCAATGATCAACAATCTGCCGCCGATCGGCCGGGCCAAGACCGACACCAACGGCAGCGTGCTGGCCAAGACCCTGGCCCAGTACCAAGGTGCGTCCGTGGATCAGCGGGGCATCGAGCTGGCCCAGGACATCCATCGCCAATGCGTGGTCAAGACCGACATCACCCACCACGTCGACAGCATGCGCGCCTGCCTTGAAGGCAGCCATGACGTGCTGGTGACCCACACCAATATCGACTTCTGGAACTCCCTCGGCGGATCGTAAGGCAATCCAGGAAACAACTGGTTCCCCTGCTCCAGGGGCAGGTCGAGGCGACCGAGTTCAAGATCACGCTCGACCGCGTGAACGTGCCGGGGCCGTCGACGGCAACATTCTGAATTTCGATTCCATTGATGCCGATGATGCTGACAGCCACGTTGCTCGACGGTGCCAGAGTAGCGCCGTCTTTCACCGTGAAGTTATCGAATGTCGCGTTCGACTCGTCGAGGCCCGTCGCCCAGAAGCGGAAGGCTTCGCGGTGGCGACGCAGCACCGGCTTTCCTCAGCCCCGTCCTGATGGCCGCGGCGAACGGCGTCGGGGTTTCTTCGTCGGTCATCCACTATGTCTGCGATCAACTGGCCATGGCGCGCCTGCCCCGCGCTTCCTTCGCGATGCTTCTGTCCTTGCTGCCGGCCACCGCAGGGAGCCTTGAAGCCCCGACCTTTCCCTCGCCGGCCGCAGGCGGCATAATTGCCCGCTCGGTAGCTAAAGGAGTTTTGCCTCGTGGGTCCCTACGACGCGCTGCTGAAGCCGTTGACGATCAAGCATTTGACGATCCGCAACCGGATCATGGGATCGAGCCATGCGCCGGCCTATGGCAAGGACGGCAAGCCGCAGGAGCGCTATCAGGCCTATCACGAGGAAAAGGCCAAGGGCGGCATCGGGCTCGCCATGTTCGGCGGCTCCTCCTCGGTTTCGATCGATTCCCCGGCGTCGATGTGGAGCCAGCTCTCCGTCGCCGATGATTCGATCATCCCCTATTTCAAGCAGTTCTCGGCGCGTCTGCATCGCCATGGCGCTAAGCTCATGTGCCAATTGACCCATATGGGCCGACGCACGCGCTGGGATACCGAGAACTGGTTTCCCACCCTCGCTCCCTCGGCCCTGCGCGAGCCCGCGCACCGCTCCTTCCCCAAGGCGATGGAGGATTTCGATATTGAGCGGGTGCAGAACGACTATGCCGAGGCGGCCCGACGCTGCAAGGAAGGCGATCTCGACGGCTGCGAATTCGTCTTCACCGGCCATCTGATCGATCAGTTCATCTGTCCGGTCACCAACAAGCGCACCGATCACTATGGCGGCAGCCTGGAAAACCGGATGCGCTTCCATCTCGAGATGCTGGCCAAGGCACGCGAGCAGGCGGGATCGGATTTCCTGATCGGCATCCGCATCACCGGTGACGATCTGCTGGACGGCGGCAACTCCATGCAGGAATGCCTGGAGATCCTGAAGCGCTTCGGCGACAGCGGATATCTCGATTTCATGAATGTCGTCGGCGGGAACGTTTTCACCCATGCGGCACTCGCGGTCAACGTGCCGAACATGAGCTTCCCGCCGGCCCCGTTCCTCTATCTCGCCAGCGCCACGCGGCAGATCACCAGCCTGCCCATCTTCTACGCCAACAATGTGAAGGATCTGGCCACGGCCTCGCGCGCCATCGAGGAAGGCCATTGCGACATGATCGGCATGACCCGCGGCCACATGGCCGATCCCTATATCGTGCGCAAGCTGATGGAAGGCCGGGTCGACGACATTCGCCAATGCGTCGGGGCCAGCTATTGCATCGATCGCATCTTTCTGGGCGGCGAGGCGCTGTGCATCCAGAACCCGGCAACGGGCCGCGAAGCGACCATGCCCCATATCATCGCCAAATCCACCGGGCCGAAGCGCAAGGTGGTGATCGCCGGCGCCGGGCCGGCGGGGCTGGAGGCCGCGCGCGTCTCGGCCGAGCGCGGCCATGATGTGGTGCTGTTCGAGAAGCAAGCGCGCAGCGGCGGGCAGATCAATATCGCGGCCAAGGCCGGCTGGCGCGAGAACCTCTCGGGCATTCCGCGCTGGCTCGACGGGCAAGTCGCGAAGCTCGGCGTCGACCGCCGCTTCGGCAATGAGGCGACGGCGGAAAAAGTGATGGCCGAGGCGCCCGATATCGTGATCGTCGCGACCGGCGGGCGGCCCAATCTTTCGATGGTCGAAGGCGGTGCCGAGTTTGCGGTGTCAACCTGGGACATCCTGACGGGCCGCGTGGCGCCCGGAGAAAACGTGCTGCTCTACGATTCGCAGAGCCAGCACCAGGGCCCCTCCACCGCCGAGTTTCTCGCCAAACGCGGCAGCCTGGTGGAGATCGTCACATATGACCGCGTGGTGGCCGAGGAGCTGGGCGCCGCCAACTTCTCCGTCCACTACCGCGAACTCTACAAGGCCGGCGTGGTGATGACGCCCAATCACGAGGTGATCCAGGTCTATCGCGAAGGCAACAAGCTGGTCGCCGTGCTGAAGAACGAATACAGCGGCCAGGAGGAGGAGCGCGTCATCGACCAGCTCGTCATCGAGCATGGCACTCTGCCGGCAGATGAGCTCTATTTCGCCCTGAAGCCCCATGCGCGCAACCGCGGCCAGATGGACCTGCGCGCCATCGTCGAGGGCCGGCCGCAGGCGATCGAAACCAACCCCGCCGGACGTTTCCAGCTCTTTCGCGTGGGCGACGCGGTGGCAAGCCGCAATATCCACGCGGCGATTTATGACTCGTTGAGATTGTGCAAGGATTTTTAGGAAACGCCTGCCACGTCGCAACGCACTTCCGCCAAAGATAAAGATAGGTAGATGTGGTCGGCCATTCGGGAAATGCCTGATAAATGGTTCGACTTATTGTCCTTGTCGGGCTGGCGCTGATCGTCGCTTTCGGCTTTGTTCTTGCCCGTCGCGACAAGATCGCGGCGGGACATGTTGTCGATTGCCAGACGAACGCGCCGATCGCGGGAGCCGATGTCTCGGTCATTCAAATCGGTTGGGGTTTCAATAATGGCTCTCTGGTTTGGGATCGCTCTTATGTCTACCGGGCGACCAGCGACGATACCGGTCGCTTCGGCGTGACCTATAACGTAGGAAGCTCCGCCAATATTATTGTGAAAAAAGAGGGCTATATCGACGCTCAACAGTACGAAGACGAAAACTCAAACATAGCCATAAGAATCCTGCGGGGAAACAAACCAATGGAGCTGACATACAACTGCAAGCTATCGTCTGAATGTTACGTTACGCGGACCGAAGGCAATGTGCAGGTGACGAGTAACATCTGCCTGCCATAGCTTCCGGGAAGCCAACGGCGCGAGTTGCAATCGCCATCTGACTGATCCGGACTCAATGTGTCGGTTCCGGGCCGGCGCCCCCGGGGCAACAGCTTGAAATTCCCAGCACTATGGCGGACAGATAGGACTGGCGTGATCGCGACAGTTGCCGTCGCGCGAACGCAAGAGTCCAAGGCTCATGGGGATATGAACAGGCAAGTCTGCGAACAGGGAGTTTCTTGATGAAAACGCATGCGCGGGTCGTCATCGTCGGCGGCGGGGTTGTCGGCGTCAGCATCCTCTACCACCTCGCCAAGAAGGGCTGGTCGGACGTCGTGCTGTGCGAAAAGATGGAGCTGACTCACGGCTCCACTTGGCATGCGGCGGGCCTGCTGCCCCTGTTCAACATGAGCTATACGGTCGGCCAGATCCACAAATACTCGGTCGATCTCTATAATACGCTGGAAGCCGAGACCGGCCAGGCCGTGAGCTTTCACCAGACCGGCAATCTGCGCCTTGCCACCAACCGCGACCGCATGGACGAGTATCACAAGTACTGCGGCACGGCGAACACCATCGGCGTTCCCTTCAAGATCATCACGCCCAAGCAGGTGAAGGAACTTTGGCCGCTGTGCGAGACCGAGGGCATCGTCGGCGCGCTCTACCATCCGCAGGATGGCCATGTGGCGCCGGCCGACGTGACCATGGCGCTGGCCAAGGGTGCCCGCACGCGCGGGGCCGAGATCTATCGCCAGACCAAGGTCACCGGCATCCGGCAGAAGCCGAATGGCGAATGGCTGGTGCAGACCGACAAGGGTGACATCGCCTGCGAGCATGTGGTGACCGCGAGCGGCAGCTGGGCGCGCCAGGTCGGCAAGATGGTCGGTCTCGATCTGCCGGTAATCGCGGTCGAGCATCAATATCTCGTCACCGAGGAGATTCCCGAACTGATCGAGCGCAAGAAGCAGGGCCTGCCGGAAATGGCGGTCTTACGCGAAAGCGACCAGTCCTATTACATGCGCGAGGAGCGTCAGGGTTTGATCCTCGGCCCCTATGAGAAGGGCGCCCCCGCCTGGGCCGTCGACGGCGTGCCGGATTCCTTCGGCCAGGAGCTGCTCGCCCCCGACTACGATCGCCTCGAGCCCCATATCAATGCCGCCATCCGCCGCGTGCCCATCTTCGGCAAGGCCGGCATCAAGGATTGCATCAACGGCCCCATCCCTTACACGCCGGACGGCAGCCCGCTGATCGGCCCGGCCTGGGGCCTGAAGAATTTCTGGCTCTGCGAGGGCCACAGTTTCGGCATCACGGCGGCCGGCGGTTCCGGCTGGCAGCTCGCCGAATGGATGGTGGAAGGCGAGCCCGGCATCGACATGTGGGATGTCGACCCGCGCCGCTTCGGCGAATACGCCAACAAGCGCTACACCAGGATCAAGAACGAAGAATGCTACGAACATGTCTTCGTCCTCCACTACCCGCTGGAGGAACGCCCGGCCGCGCGGCCGGCCAAGACGGCGCCCTGCTATCTGCGCCAGAAGGAGCTGGGCGGCGTGTTCGGCCAGAAGTTCGGCTGGGAACGTGCCAATTGGTTCGCGCCGAAGGGCGTGGAGCCCAAGGACAAATACAGTTTCCGGCGCACCAATTTCTTCGAACCCGTGCGCGAGGAAGTGAAAGCCGTGCGCGAGCGCGCCGGCCTTCTCGATCTGACCGGCTTTTCCAAATTCGAGATGTCGGGCCCGGGCGCCGAAGCCTGTCTCGATCGCCTGGTCGCCAACCGCCTGCCCAGGAAGATCGGCCGCATCCAGCTTTGCCACGTCTGCACGCCCAAGGGCGGTCTCGCCTCGGAATGGACCATCACGCGCCTTGGCGAACAATCCTTCTATGTCATCAGTGCCGCCGCCGCCGAACGCCATGACGGCGACCTGTTGACGAAGAATCTTCCGGCCGACGGTTCGGTGCAGGTCCGCGACGTGACGCTCGATCGCGGCGTGCTGGTGGTGGCGGGGCCCCGCGCCCGCGATTTGATGAAGAAGATCACCGACGCCGATCTTTCCAACGAGGCTTTCCCCTGGCTGACGGCGCAGGAGATCACCGTGGGCGTGGCGCCCGTGCGCGCACTGCGCGTCAATTTCGTCGGCGAGCTGGGCTGGGAGCTGCACCATTCGCTGGCCTATCAGCTTCATCTCTGGGACGCGGTCATGGCCGCGGGCAAGGAGTTCGACATCCGCCCCTTCGGCATCCGGGCCATGGATTCGCTGCGCATCGAGAAAAGCTATCGCTACTGGCGCGTCGACCTGTCCACCGAGTATTCGCCGCTGGAATCCGGCATGGGCCGCTTCGTGCAGCTCAACAAGGGCGAGTTCGTCGGGCGCGAAGCCTTGCTGCACCAGCAGCAGAAGGGCCTGCCCTATAACTTCGTCACCCTCGACGTGCAGGCGACGGACAGCGACCCCTGGGGCAACGAGCCCATCTACATCGGCGACAAGATGATCGGCCGTGCCACCTCGGGCGGCTATGCCTACAGCCTGGGCAAGAGCCTCGCCGTGGGCTATGTCCGCCCGGACTACGCCAAGCCCGGCACCAAGGTGGAAATGATCATGCTGGGCGAGCGCCATAAGGCCGAGATCATCGCCGAATCTCCCTGGGATCCGGAGAACGCACGGCTGAGGGCGTAGCCCTTATTGCCCTCACCTTCCCGTCGCTATGCAACGGGCCCCTTCCTCTCCCGCCAGACGGAAGAGGCAATCTTGTGCCCTCGCTCGTTTGCGGAAGAGGGTCGGGGTGACGGTAGCCAGGCCAGGCGAGATCTAGCCCGCTTCCACCCGCATCCCGCTCGCCGCATCGAACAGATGGACGGCACCGGGCCGCGGCTTCAGGGTGATCGGGTCGCCGATCTTCACCGCCGGCCGGCCGGAGAGGGCGACATGCAGACGAATATCGCCGGCCAGGACATGGGCGTAGAGTTCGTCCCCGGTCGGCTCGATCACGTCGATGCGTCCCGGAATCGCATCGGCCGCCGCTGCCAAACCGGTTGCCGGTTCCGGCATCCGCTCCAATGCGCCCGGGCGCACGCCATAGATTACGCGCATGCCATCTTGGGTCACCGGCTTCTGGTCGAGCGGCAGGCGTAGTCCCGACGTCTCGACGAAGGACCGGCCCGCGGCCGAGCGCAGGTTGCCTTCGACCAGATTCATCGGCGGCGAGCCGATGAAGCCGGCGACGAAAGCGTTGACCGGCCGGTCGTAGACATCCAAGGGTGCGCCAACCTGCTCGATGCGGCCGTCGCGCATGACGACGATGATGTCGGCCAGCGTCATGGCCTCGATCTGGTCATGGGTCACATAGATGGTCGTCGTCTTCAGCCGTTGCTGCAACGACTTGATCTCCGCCCGCATCTGGATACGCAGCTTGGCGTCGAGATTGGACAGCGGCTCGTCGAACAGGAAGACCTGAGGCTCGCGCACGATGGCGCGGCCCATGGCGACGCGCTGGCGCTGGCCGCCGGAAAGCTCGCGCGGATAGCGGGCGAGAAGTTCGGCAAGCCCCAGACTTTCCGCCGCTTTGGCTACCTGGCGCCCGCGCTCGGCCCGGGCCATGCCGCGCAGGTAGAAATGGAAGCCCAGGTTCTCCGCCACCGTCATATGCGGATAAAGGGCATAGCTCTGGAACACCATGGCAATGTCGCGATCGGCTGGCGAAACCTCGTTCATATCCCGGCCGCCGATGAAGACCTCCCCGGCCGTGAGGTCCTCGAGACCGGCGATCAT
>JBGPNG010000010.1:0-11882 GCA_041487395.1 Dongiaceae bacterium | reverse complement strand
TCTGGCCGATGGCGGCCGCCAGAGCCTTTGCGTCCCCCGGCGGCACCAACCGCCCCCACTTGCCGCCGCCGAGAATCTCGGCAGGCCCGTCCGGGCAGTCGACGCTGACGACCGGGGTGCCCGTGGCCATGGCTTCCACCAGGACATTGCCGAACGCCTCGGACAATGAGGTCAGCACCAGGACTTTCGAACGCGCCATGTAGCGCCAGGGATTCGGATCTATGGGCAGGACGCTCGCCCGATCGGACAATCCATATCCGGCGATTTGCTGGAGAAGGTTTGTTTTTTGCGGACCGTCGCCCAGCAACACCAGATGGGCGGGAACAACCTGGGCAATCTCCGCAAAGGCATCGACGAGCAGGCTGAAATTCTTCTCCGGGGCGAACCGCCCTACCCCGAGAATGACCGGCGGTTGCCCTTGTGCGAACCACGGGTGATCCAAGGAAGCCGCGGCCAGTTCCCGGTGGCGCAGCGTCACGATGGGGTTGCTGATGACCGAGATCGCAAGTCGTCCGCGCAGCGTCTGCAAGAGCCCGGAGGCGACCCCTTGCGAGACCGCAATCACGTGATCGGCGGAGCCGAGAGCAAGCCGGTAGAGGATGGGTACGAGGCGATGCTTCCAGTTGCTGGGGCGGGGCCCGGCGGCTGGCATCATGCTGTGATGAGAGGCGATGATTTTCGAAGGTTTTCCGGCGAGCCAATTCGCCCAAATCGCGACGATGTTGTTGAAGGCAAGATAGGAGATCAGGACGTCCGGCTTTTCCCTCCGCAGGAAAGCCGCCAGGCGCGGGAGTGCTGCGATCGTCCGATGCGCGTCCAGGCTTTGGACGTTTGCGTTTGACGACAAGGTGGCTACCAGGGGGCCGCGGCGCTTGTTCAGAAGCAGAGTGACGCGCATTTCCGGCGTTGGAAGCGCCTCAAGCAGATTGAGCGCCGCACGCTCGGCGCCTCCCGCGCTCAGATCGGGCACGTAGAGGACAACATGGGTGGCTGCAGCCATCATCGCCCCGCGTGCACGGCGGCCAACCTCCTGCGAACTCGGGAGCGCCGACGATATGGTTGGTGCGTAAAGAATGCGCTAACTCCTGCCAATTGCGCCCCGTGGAGCGGGGCCTTGAACTACCGCCGTTTCGATGATCGTCAAGTCGTCCATCGCCAAGTCGTCTACCGCCATCTCATCGGCCGAGCAGGCCCCGATAGGCTTCAGCCAACGGCGGAAGTGCCGCCGCCGTATAGCGAGCGCGCACGATGCGGCCAGCTTCGTTTCCAAGCCTCTGCCGCAGCTCTGGATTCCCGGCAAGGCGCTCAATGGCCGAGGCGAGTGCGGCGGCATCGCCGACCGGAACCGTGAGCGCGCCGCCTTCCTCGACTATTTCGGGAACCGCGCCCACGGGCGTCACGATAGAGGCCATGCCGGTTGCCATTGCCTCGATCAGGGAATTGGGAAAGCCTTCGCCATGAGAAGGCAACAGCAACACGTCGCTCTGGCGCATCAACTCCAGAACGCGGTCATGGGCCACCGGTCCTTCCATCATCCGGATATTGCTCAGCCCAAGCTCGCCCACATGCTGGATGAGCGAGGGCGTCATGGCCAAGAGGCAAAATCGCGCCGGGCAGCCGGTACCGTCCAATTGGCGAGCCGCCGCAAGAACTTCCTGGATACCCTTGCGCCTTGCCTCGATGCCGGCAATGAAAAGAAACGTCGCAGCATCTCCGCCTGAACGCGGCCTTTCGGCGATATCAATCTCTCGCGACCAATTGGGCAAAGTGATGATTTCGCCAGTGCGGCCCGCGCGCCGGATGTAATCGCGCGCGAAAGCCGACTGCGCGATCAGGCAATGGGGAAGCCGCAATGATGCCGCAATCCAGCGCCGAACGATGCGCGGCGAGCGTCCATGAAACAGATCGAAGGCGCCGCCAATCCGGAACAGCACGGGCCGGCGGAGACTGCGTGCGATCAGCGCGTAAAGCACCGATTCCAAGAAGGCTTGATAGTCGGAAGCCTGGATCTGAACGAGATCTATACGGTGACGGACGATCGCGAACGGGAATGCGGCCAGATGCAGGATCGTCGCCAGGGCGCCCATCAGAATTCGGCCAAGCCCCCCGCGGAACATGGACCCGTAGCCCCAATTGTCGATGACGTCGCGCTTCGGTGGGCGCGACGTGGTGAATGGCACGAACTCGAATTCCTCAGCGAGATGCGAGGCCATGAGATTCAACATGAAGGTCGTAACCCCGCCCTTGGTCGGCGACATGGGGCCGACCAGAAGAACGCGGGCTCGTCCCTGGCGCGCCCTTCCGCGGGGCCGTGCGGATCCCGCCACGGCTGAGGTATGATGGCGGTCTTGAACGCCGAGCCGCCCGAACACCGTCTTTCCGCGAGGCTGAGGAGTGCCCTCGCCCCTCGGTCCGCGAAAGCGCCGAAGCTCGATTCCGCGAAGGCGGTGCGGGTCAATGCCGGGCACTGGACGCACCTGAAAAACGCGGCGAGGGTTGAGCCGAAATCTCCGGTACGGGGCGGGGATCGGCAATATATGTCGGCTGAAGCCCTAACGCGTACCGCTCCTGGAAAAGCTCAAGATTGACCAACGTCCATAGCAATTTCTCGTGGTTCTGACGTCCGCTCTCGTGCTCGACCAGGACCCTCTCGACCTGCCGGTAATCGAAGAGTTCGCGCGAAACGGACCGGGCCGAATCGACGTGGTCGCGCACGAAGGCACGCATGGGACCGCGGAACCACTCATTGACGGGAACGCGGAATCCCACTTTGGGCCGCCCGAGAATCTCGCGCGGCAGGGTTTCCTTCATCGCGGCTCGCAAGATGTATTTCTGCACAAAGCCCCGAATGCGCCACTTGTCCGGCAATCGCGCGAGCAGTGCGGCGAGCTCTGTGTCCATGAACGGCATGCGCGCTTCGATCGAGACCGCCATGGTGATGCGGTCTCCCCGCTCGAGCAGATTGTCGGGTAGCCAGGAGGTCTGATCGAAATAGAGCATGCGCTGAAGCCCGGAGCGCCGCGGGTCGGCGGCGAAGGGGTGCGGGTCGACGGGCCGACGCGGGCCGACGCGGGTGAGCAGGCGGTCGCGCTCCGCGAAGGAGAGCGGACCCAACCAGCGCGGCAACCTCTCGCGCGCGTCGCTGAGCCCAATTGCCGCCGCCATGATCTTGATTCGCCGAAAATCGTAAGGAAGCTGGTGGAGCAGCGGCTCGACCAGCCGCCGATGCAGCGCCGGCGGTACGATGCGGTGATAGAGGGGCACGAACCGTTCGGCCGAATGCTTGGGGTAGCCCGCCAGCAATTCGTCCGAACCCTCGCCGGTCAGGACCATCTTCACGCTCTTCGCAGCCTCGCGCGAGATGAGGTAGAGCGGAATGTTCGACGGGTCGGCGACCGGCGCATCGCCATGGGCGATCAACGTGGGTAGATGATGCATGAGGTCGTCGGCGGAAACCACCACCTCCACATGCCGGGTGGCGAACTTGCCCGCCACCAGCCGCGCATAGCGCAACTCCGAATAGCGCTCCTCGTGGAATCCCACGGAGAAAGTGTTGATCGGCTGAGAGGAATGCCGGGTCATCAGCGCCACGATGGCCGAGCTATCGATTCCACCCGAGAGGAAGGCGCCGAAGGGAACGTCGCTCACCATGCGCAATCGGACCGCTTCGTCGAGTTTCTCTCGGAAGGCCGCCACGGCGTCCGCGATCGGGGCTGCTTCCTCGGGTTTTGTGCCGTAAGGCGGCGTATAGAAACATGTCTCGGTCAGGCGTCCGTTTTCCCAAAGCGCGTAGCTGCCGGGCATCAGTTTTCGCACCCCGGCGAACAGCGTGTGAGGTGCGGGCACATAGCGATAGACGAGATAATCGGCGACAGAGGCGCGATCGAGTTCCGGCGCCAAATCGCCGAAGGCCAGCAGCGCCTTGATCTCCGAGCCGAACAGGAGTCTGCCCGCGCTCTGGCAGACGTAGAGCGGCTTTTTGCCGAACTGGTCACGAGCCAGCATCAGGCGACTGCGCAATTGATCCCAAAGGGCGAAGGCGAACATGCCGCGCAGTCGCGCGACGCAACCGGGCCCCCAGGCGACATATGCGTTCAACAGAACTTCGGTGTCGGATCGGGTGCGGAAGCGATACCCCTGGGATTCGAGTTCTTGCCGCAATTCTTGGAAATTATAGATCTCGCCGTTGTAGATCAGAGTGACGCCGGCGCCCTGATGAATCATCGGTTGCGCGCCAGTCACCAAATCGATGATGGCGAGGCGCCGATGCGCAAGGCCGATGGTGAAGCGGTTCTCGCCGACGGTGAATCGCGCAAAGCCTTCGCCGTCAGGCCCTCGATGCAGAATGCTGTCGGCCATCGCCTTGAGGCGCCGATCGCCGTCGCGCAAACTTCCAGCGAGAGCGAATCCAGCTATGCCGCACATCGCCGGGCCGGCCTGGAACGGCTTGTCGGTGCGAGGCAAATGATTCGCGACGGCACCAGAATTGCTCTTTGCATTTTCTCGCCGTTTTCGGCAATGGACGTAACCCGACATTAACGGGTGCTGTCGTTAATAAAATGGATATGACGCCCTGTCTCACCGACGCGAGTTGTGCGGATGGAGGCGCGTCGTGTGGCGCGCTGCGGCCCGCCACCGCTCCTGTGGCCTGTGACAAATTTGCGCCTCGTTGGCGGCGATCGGATCGACGCATGAGACAGGGCCGTATTCTGATCGTCGTCCAGAATTTGCCGGTGCCTTTCGACAGGCGCGTCTGGCTGGAGGCTACGACTCTCGCCAAAGCGGGCTACCGTATTTCCGTCATCTGCCCGAAAGCCAAAGGCTTCAATGCCGGGTTCGAGATTCTCGAGGACGTTGAAATCTATCGCTATCCGCTACCCATCGATGCCGGGAGCAAACTCGGCTTCGTCGCCGAATTCATCTGGTGCTTCGTGGCGACCGCGCTGCTGTCGTTGCGGATCGCCATTGTCGGCCGCGGCTTCGATGTGCTTCATGTCTGCAACCCGCCGGAGACCTATTGGTTGCTCGGCCAATTCTGGCGTCTGTTCGGCACCGTCTTCCTGTTCGATCACCACGATCTGTCGCCGGAGATGTACCAGGCGAAGTTCGGCGGCGGCGGCCTTGTGATGAAGGTTCTTCTTTGGCTCGAGCGGCGCACATTGAGCTGCGCCCAGGTGGTGGTCACGACCAACCAAAGCCACAAGACGGTTGCAATCGAGCGCGGCGGCAAGCGCCCCGAGGATATCTACATCGTTCGCTCCGGCCCGCAGCTTGCGCGCTTCACCCACTATCCACCGGATCCTGTTTGGCGCCAGAACCGCCGGTATCTGCTGGTCTATCTCGGCGAAATCTGCAAGCAGGACGGCGTCGATCATCTCATTCGCGCGATAAAGCGGCTTGTCGAGACATATCGCTTCGTCGATTTTCACTGCGTCCTCGTGGGCGGCGGTCCGCATCAGCCGGCGATCAAGGCTTATGCAGCCGAGCTCGGCGTCGCCGCCTACACCACTTTCACCGGACGCGTCAGCGACGAGCTGCTCTGTCGCATCCTGTCCTCGGCCGACATCGCGGTCGACCCCGACCCAAAGAACGATTGGACCGACAAGAGCACGATGAACAAGGTCGTCGAGTACATGTATTTCGGCCTGCCGATCGTCTGCTATGACCTGACGGAGGCCCGCGTCTCGGCGGCTGGTGCGGCACTCTATGTCGAGGCCAACGACGAAGACGCGCTGGCGCGGGGCGTCATGCAGCTTGCCGGCGACGAGGCGGTACGAGCGCGGATGCGCGGTTTCGGCATGAATCGAGTGCGCAGCGCCCTGGCTTGGGACTATTCCGAGCCACATCTGCTCGCCGCCTATGACAAGGCGATGGCGCTGGTCGGGGCCAGGACGCGCGAGCCCGCGCCCAGCCCCGGACCCGTCCGGCCGCCCGGCGAATAGCATCGGGACAGTTTGATTCAGCTGTCGCTCGGTTGCCCGTCGCCCCACAAGCCGACCGATTCACCTAACCCTGTCGCCGGAAGGTCCCCATGAAAGTGAGCGTCTTCGGAATTGGTTACGTCGGAACCGTTCTCGCCGGTTGTCTGGCGGAGGACGGGCATGACATCGTCGCCGTCGACATTTCGGCGGAGAAGGTACGATCGATCAATGCCGGCGAGACACCGATCAGCGAGCCTGGGATCCCCGCCCTGATCGAGCAAGCGGTCGCCCGCAAGACACTTCGCGCCACGACCGACGCGGTGGATGCGGTCAACTCCACCGAACTCAGCTTCGTGTGCGTCGGCACGCCCAGCCGCCACAACGGCGATCTCGATTTGAGCTACGTGCTTCAGGTCTGCGAAGACATCGCGCGGGCGCTGCGCAGCAAGGCCGATCACCACATGCTGGTCATCCGCAGCACCGTATTGCCCGGGGTGATGCAAGGCTCCGTGATACCGATGCTGCGCGAAATCTCCGGCAAAGAGCCGGGTGTCGATTTCGGCTTTGCCTATCATCCCGAGTTCCTGCGCGAAGGTTCCGCCATCGATGACTTTCGCCGGCCGGCAACGGCGGTCATCGGCTCTCTCGACGAGCGGACCGCCGAGGTTCTGCGCCTGCTCAATCGCGACAACGAGGCCGAAGTGCATCAAGTCGATCTGACGACCGCCGAGGCCGTGAAATACGCCAACAACTGCTGGCATGCCCTCAAGGTCAGCTTTGCCAACGAGATCGGCGGCATCTGCAAGGCATCGGGCATCGATGGTCGTACCGTGATGCGTGTGCTCTGTTCCGACCGGAAGCTCAACATCTCGTCCGCCTATCTGCAGCCGGGGTTTGCTTTCGGCGGGTCCTGCCTGCCCAAGGATTTACGTGCGCTGCGCTATCACGCCAAGCGTTACGCCGCGCCGAGCCAGCTTCTCGACGCAACCCTCGCCGCCAATCAACAACAGATCGAGCGGGCGATTGCCACGATCGGCCGCGGCGGTCGGCGGCGGATCGCGATGCTGGGCCTTACCTTTAAGCCCGATACGGACGATCTGCGCGAGAGCCCGCTTGTCGAGCTGGCCGAGCGCCTTATCGGAAAAGGCTTCGAGTTGCGGATCTTCGACCGCGATCTGGAGATATCGCGGTTGGTCGGCAGCAATCGGCGATTCGCCATGCAGCATCTGCCCCATCTCTCGCGCCTGCTGGTCAGCGATCTCGATGACGCGCTCGGCGGCAGCGATGTCGTGGTCGTCGGCACGGCGCATCCGGCGTTCCGCGGTCTGCTGCCGCGGCTGAGGCCCGACCAGCATGTCGTCGATCTGGTGGGACATGACCCCGATCTTCGCAGCCACCCATGCTATGACGGCGCTTGCTGGTGACAACAGGGGTCGGTCGTCGGATCGCTGATCCGGCGAGGGCCGGCGAGAGCCAGGGCTAGTGCGGTTCGTCAATTGGAAACAACCGCTCCGCATGCGTCGATCGCGAGGACCGTTCGCAACAGTTCTTTTGCATCCAGGACCCCTTCGCCGATCAGGCTCGTCGCCGGCAGCCGTTGGCCAAAGCACGGCGCATACCATCCGAGCATCGGGTCGAGAGAGCCGCACCACGCGCGCCAGGTTAGAGCCTCCGGCAAGCTAAGCCTGGCCCGCCGCTGACTGTCCTCGCCCAGCCAGGTGAGATCGGCGCAATCGCCGTTGAGGCAAACCCCGATGGCGGGACCTAGATGAAAGGCAAGACGCACCGGAAAGCGCCCGTGGCCCAGCACGCGGTCCTCGACGGTGAGCCAGCGATCCTGCCGGTCGAGGGTGACGCTACGCTGATGCACGGGCCGGCCCGTTTGGTTGGCATAGCCGTGGTGGCGCGCCGTCCAGCGCGCCACCTGCCCTTCATCGAGCCCTGTGGCTTCGACGAGGATCGATTTCGGCGCGTTCAACCAGAGGAACGGTCCGCCCGAGCGCGCCTGATCCCTGCCGCCGATTTCGAGGGTGTTGTGAGCCAGGGTGGAGCGAAAGTAGCGGCGCGCTTCGGGCTCGGCCAGATAGCAATAGGTGCCGGGATCGGCCAGCAGATCGATGCCGCCATGGCGCAGCTCGATCGAGAGTGCGTCGGCATGGGCGTGGCCGGCGATGGAAAGATAGCCGTGCGGGCCATGATCGCAACGGCACCACAATTCATCGGGGCGTGGCTCGAGGTCGCGCAACAGGACGAGGCCGGCCTGAGGGAGGCAGTTGGGCCGGCGGCTTGGTCGCGAGGCGGGCAAGGCTGCGCTCGCCGACTTGCACTGGCAGAGCGCTGCAAAAAGGCAGCTGCGAACATCGTCCGGCACGGCCGGCCACCAGGGCGCCGGCCCGACGATCGCCTTGGCCGCCGCCAGCAGCGATCGCGGCCGTCGCGTCCTGTCCGGCGGGTCGAGGAGCAATCCATAGGCGTCGTCGTTATCGCCCTGGCGCGGCGCGCGAAGGCGGGAATCAAGGATCGCCGCCCAAGCGTCCGCCATGCGGGCCACCGATTCCAACAGTCCGGGTTCGGGCGCACGCTCGGAAGCGAAATCCTCGACCGCGGCGATCATCAGCAGCTCGAGGACGTAGCCGTGATAATCACTGGCTTGTTCGCGGTCGAATCCGTCGGGAAAAATCTGCCGCCGGGCCTCGGCTTCAAGCTCGCTCGCCGCCATTTGCCGCCATGCGCGGCTTTCCTGGTACCAGGGAAAAGCGCTCGCCCCGACAAAAAGTCCCAGGAGCTCGGCTATCCGGTGGTTGTTCGCCGAAGACCCGTGGCTGCCCAGCGTCGCCAAGTACTGCTGATGCCGGTAGATCTGGGTGCGCATGAGCGGCGAGGCTTCGAAGCAGCCGGCCGCCCCAGGCCAGTCCTTCAACAAACGGCGCGTCCAGGCGAATGAGACGAGCCGCATGCCCAGCTCGATTCCGCTCGTCCAATGGACACCGCAAAGAAACGGATTGGCTTCGCACCAAGCCGTGACCTGGTGCGCGGCCAACTCGGCGAAGGCCTCTCGCCGGGTCGTGAACCACGCCGCGGCGAGCAACGTTGCATGCTGCAGCCGGGAAGGCTCCAGCAAGAACTTGTGATTGCCCACGACAGCCGGATCGCGGGCGTCGATGTCGAAAGCGTAATCAGTCATCGGGGATAGCCGGCCGCTGTCGGCATCGACGAACCAGTCGCGGGCGTTCTGCGGCAGGGCAGCTTCCCGGCCGAAGAGCGGCAGCCGGCCCGCAAGCAGGCATTCGCCCGCCGCCGCTATCGCGGCCACAGCCACGCCATCGCCGAGCTGCGAGGGGATGAGCTCGATTTCGGCGAAGCGGGCAGTCACACTATCGAGGCCGGATACCGGCTTGGCCTTGAGGCGGCGCCAGGAGGCCTTGATGGCCTCGTCGCGCAGCCGCGCCGCTATTTCGCGCGGGCCCATTCGACTCATACGCTTGAAATGCCAGGGGAGCGTCATGCCGCGCTGGTTCCGGAACCTCGGTGGTGCCAATCGGTCGGGCACGGCAGAAGGTATCCGGTCGGATCCACGAGCAGGGCCAAACCCGCCAAACGCGGAGCTTCGTTCCCGGAATATTTTTGGAATCGCTTCATGCCGCTCCCGAGAAACAGAATCTCACTATCGGGAGCAATGGCTAAAATTCGCTAACGATCCATCCGACTCCGAATCTCATGCGACAACATGCCTATTTTTCGGCCATCGACATCGGAAGCCTGCCCTGCACCGGCGGGCTGCTCGAATTTTGCCACACATTCTTGGGCTTCGATCAGGTCCGGTTAACCCAACCTTTATGCAGGGGTTCTAGCCTGACGACGATTCACCCATTCTTCATGCAGCAGGTTGCCGGCCATGACATTGACTAACCCGTTGCAGCAGCGGTCGCGCCCGCCGGCCGCAATAAAACCGTTGCGTCCTATCGCCCGGACCGCCCAGCCTACGCTGATCGAGCGTGACGAGCTTCTGTTGCTTTATCAAGCAATCACAGTACAGCTCGCCGCGGATCGCCCGCTGATCCTTGTGGTCACCAGTGCCGCTCACGGCGAGGGCGTTTCCACCGTCGCCCGAGAATTGGCGCAGGTCGTGGCCGGGGAGATCGGCCACAGCGTGCTGCTGATCGCCGCGGCGCCGGAGGGCGACGGGCCGGATGGACTTGAGGCTGTCACATTCGGTTCGCTTCCCCTTGACCGAGTGATCGACCCCGATCCCGTCACGCCTTTGCTTTATCGGGCCAGGCTTTCCACCCGAGGCAGTCACGCCGGCCTGCTATTCAATACGGGCGATCTCGATCGCGTCCTGAATCAGGCTCTTCGTTTCGTCAAACTTATTATCGTCGATGCGCCGCCGGTGCTTTCCGACGTGACCGGGCTCGCCTTCGCCGGGCGCGCTGCTGGCGTGCTTCTGGTGGTCGAAGCGGAAAAGACGCGCACGTCTCTGGTCGAGCAGGCGCGGCGTAGCATCGAGGCGGCGGATGGCCGGCTATGCGGCGTCGTTCTCAACAAGCGCCGGCAACGCATTCCCAAGGCGATAGCCCGTCGTCTCTGAGCGATGGAACAAGCTCTCGCTCGAAGGCGGAGGCTAGCCGGCCATCGATCAGCG
The DNA here is from genome assembly GCA_041487395.1 of Dongiaceae bacterium. Lineage (GTDB taxonomy): Bacteria > Pseudomonadota > Alphaproteobacteria > Dongiales > Dongiaceae > DASXQK01. Next base: position 1,319 of record JBGPNG010000010.1, on the reverse strand, counting down.
GGCGAATCCGCGGGGATGGGCTTGGCGCCATTTCAGAGTCGTTTCGATCACCGTATCCAGATCGCTGAAGCGGGGACTCCACCCCGTCTCCCGGGCGATGAGCGCGGAAGAGGCCACCAGAATTGGCGGGTCGCCCGCGCGGCGATCCGCCACCCGAAAGGGCACGCGTCGGCCGCTGAGGCGCTCCACGGCGCGGATGACGGCCAGAACCGAATGGCCGGCACCTGTGCCCAGGTTGTAGCGCACGCTGCCGTGGTTCAGTCGATCCAAGACTCGAATATGGGCTTCGGCCAGATCCGTCACATGCACGTAGTCGCGAATGCAGCTGCCGTCGGGGGTGGGGTAGTCCTGGCCAAAGAGCGAAATTTCGGGACGTCGCCCGATAGCCGCGTCGACGACCAAGGGGATCAGGTGGGTCTCAGGGTCATGATCCTCGCCGAGGCGCCCCGCCGGATCCGAGCCAGCGGCGTTAAAGTAGCGCAGGCATGCGCTACGCAGCCCATGCACCCGCTCAGCCCAGAGGAGTGCACGCTCGAGCGCCCATTTGCTCTCGCCATAGGCCGAACCGGGCTCTATTGGCGCGGCCTCGTCGATCGGGTCGCGTCCGGCGCTTCCGAACAACGCGGCGGTGGAGGACAACACGAAGCGCGCGATACCGTGACGCAGGCATGCTTCGATCAACCGCACGCCATTGCCGATGTTTTCCCGCAGATAGCGCAATGGGTCGTGCATGCTCTCGCCGACGAGGGAAAGGCCGGCAAAGTGAAACACGGCATCCCACGGCCCATCGGAAAGCACGCGTTCGAGCAGCGCCTGATCGGCCAAGTCGCCGACCACCAGCCTCGCCCCCGCAAGCACGGCTTCCGCATGACCGGTGGAGAGATTGTCCAGCACCACGCAGCCCGCGCCGCGGTCGACAAGCTCCGCCACCAGATGGCTTCCAACGTAGCCAGCACCGCCCGTGACGAGAAACCGCCCCTTCATGTACCGCGCTCCGCTTGTTTGCACCCCAATCGAGCTGGCGCGCTTGAATCATCCTAAAGCTTAGCAGGCGGGATGTTCAATCGCCCTGGCCGCTTCCAGCAATCGGCGGGGGGCGCTTAACCTTTGGTTCAAGCGCCGAGTCGGGCGGTCGGAATTCTTAGGACAACCCGCCGTGATCTTGCCGATCGAACGGCCGGGGCGGCTATAGTGCCGGCCGACTCGTGGAGTATCGCCTTTGCATATGTTTTGGGACTTCGTCACCGATTTCGGCGACAGCGCGGTCACGCTGCCATTATCGGCACTGATACTGCTTTTTCTTCTCCTGTCGAGTTGGC
>JBGPNG010000009.1:0-11930 GCA_041487395.1 Dongiaceae bacterium | reverse complement strand
GCTGTCGTTGTCATCGAGGCCGAGTGCTACCTGCAATTCCTCGATGATCCGGTTCCAGGTCGTGTCCCTGTCCGCGCAATATCCATTGATCCAGGCTTGGCCCAGGGTGCAGGCCGCCCAGGCATGGGCATGGGCGTAGTTGGGGTCGAGCTCGATGGCCCGTTCCAGCATGCGCAAGGCCGCCACATTGTCCTCTTTGGTCGAGCGATGATGCAGCAGCTTGCCCGCCAGCACGCATTCATAGGCCACCATGTTTTCCGTCGGCTTGTTGGCCGCGCGGTCCCGCGTCGCCGCCTCGACGCGCCGGGGCAGCGTGGCGACCACCGAGGAGGTCACTTCGTCCTGGATGGCGAAAATGTCGGCCAGCTCCCGGTCGTAGCGGTCGGCCCAGATGTGCCGATCCGTCTCGGCGTCGATCAACTGCACGGTAACGCGCACCCGGTTGCCTGCCTTGCGCACGCTTCCTTCGATCACGTAGTGAACGGACAGTTCCCTGGCGACCTTCTTGATGTCGACGGCCTTGCCTTTGTATCTGGACGAGGAGTTGCGCGAGATGACGAGAAGCTCGCGAAAGCGCGACAGCTCGGTGATGATGTCCTCGGTCAGCCCGTCGGCGAAGAACTCCTGTTCCGGATCGCCGCTCATATTCGTGAAGGGCAGTACCACGATCGCGGGCTTGTCGCGGAGATGGGCGCCAGCGTCGCTCTTGCTCTCCGCGGCCGCCACGGCGACGCTATATACGCGCACCGGCTTGGCGAAATTCTTGACCGATTGCTCGCCCATATCCCGATAGCCGAGCGTGAGCTTCGAGGCGACATGCTGATGGGCGGTATCGGAGAGGCAGATCCCCCCCGGCTCGGCCAAGGTCTCCAGCCGTGCCGCCAGATTCACCCCATCGCCATAGAGGTCGCTGCCTTCGACGATCACATCGCCCAGATTAACGCCGATGCGCAGCAAGACCTGCTTGTTCTCCGGCAACGCGGCATTGGCCGCCGCCATCCCTTTCTGGACGTCCACGGCGCATTGTACGGCGTTGACCACGCTGGAGAACTCCACCAGCACGCCGTCGCCCATCAATTTGAAGATCCGGCCGCCGTGGCGGCTGACGAGCGGGGCCAGCACTTCGCGCCGGCGCTGCTTGAGGGCGGCCAGCGTGCCTGCCTCATCCTCGCCCATGAGGCGGCTGTAGCCCACCACATCGGCGGCCAGGATAGTCGTCAGGCGGCGCTCCACGTCCATGAACCCTCGGGAACCGTTGAAAGGATTCCGGGAATGTTAAGCCCCGATCCCGACAAAGGCGAGTCCATGACGCCTGTGCCGAGCAACCTCCCGGTATATGTTCGGCCGATGGCAAGAAGTCGGCAGGAGGGCAGCGAAGGATGAGCGACATCTATGTCGATGGCGATGCCTGTCCCGTGCGCGAGGAGGTCTATCGTATCGCCGACCGCCTCGGCCTTAAGGTCTTCGTCGTCTTCAACGGTTCGCGACCCATTCTGCCCCCGGGCCGCGCGAATGTGAGCCTGATCCTGGTGGGCGATGGCGTGGATGCAGCCGACGATTGGATTGCCGAACGCATCGCTGGCGCCGATATATGCGTGACCGCCGATATTCCCTTGGCGTCGCGGTGCCTCGCCAAGGGCGCGCGGGCAATTTCGCCGGCGGGCAAGACGTGGACGACGGATAATATCGGCAATGCGCTGGCCGGCCGGGAACTGGGCCGGCATCTGCGAGAACTGGGCCTGGCCGGCGGCGGGCCGGCGCCCTTCGCCAAGGCGGACAGGTCGCGTTTCCTGAGTGGCCTGGATACAATGGTGCAGGCAGTGCTTCGACAGGCGAAATCGGGCGGGGCCGGCTAGAATCGCGGCGGCGCCGTATGACGAAGCGGTATTCGGCGAAGGATTTTACGGGAGGCGGGGATGCCCAGTTTCGACATCGTTTCGAAGACCGATCTCAACGAGGTCGACAATGCCTTGCGCAATATCGAGCGGGAGATCGCCACCCGGTTCGATTTCAAGGGCTCGCAATGCAAGATCGAGCGGGCGGAATCGGTTCTGACCGTGCTCGCCGACGATCCGCCGAAGCTGAAGCAGATGCATGAATTGCTGAAAGCCCATCTGACGCGCCGCAAGGTCGATACCTCGGCCCTCGAGTTCAAGGATCCGGAGCGAGCCTCGGGCGACAAGCTGCGCCAAACCGTAAACGTCAAGCAGGGGATCGACCGCGAACTCGCCAAGCGCCTGGTCAAGGAGCTGAAGGACAGCAAGCTCAAGGTCCAGGCCGCCATCCAGGGCGATGAGCTGCGGGTCACCGGCAAGAAGCGCGACGATCTGCAGGACGCCATCGCGCGGCTGCGCGGCATCAAGGTGGATCAGCCGCTGCAGTATGTGAACTTCCGCGATTGAGCGTGCCTCAGCCGGCGCCGTAGCGGGCCACCCAGGCCTTCTTGATGCGATCCATCCAGGATTCGTGGGGCTCCAGCAAAGGCGTGTTCAGTTCCTGGTTCGAGGGCACCGCCGGATTCGCCGGAATTGCGGCGAAGCGCGCCTTATCCGCCGGGCTCAGCCTGTTCAGATCGAGCACGCTGAAAGCGCCCAGATATCGCGGGTCCTGGGCGCGGGCCTGGGCCTCGGCCGACAACAGGAAGTTCGCCACCGCCATGGCGCCTTCCTTGGCTTTCGCGTTGAAGGGAATGGCGACGAAATTCGTATTGCCGATCGTCCCGCCGTCCAGCACATAAACCCGCGCGCTCGCCGGCAGCAGGCCCTGGGAAATGGCGGTCGCCGCCTCCATGGGGCTGAAGCTCAACGACAGATCGATTTCGCCATCGCCCAGAAGCTGGCGCTGATCGGGCCCGCTCTTGGGATAGGATTTGCCCTGGCGCCACAGCAGCGGGCGCAAATCGTCGATATATTTCCAGAGCGGCGCCGTTACCCTCTCGAAATTCGCGTCGGTGGCCGGTTGTTGCAGGTTCTCGCGATAGGCCACTGAATCGACCAGCACCTGCTTCAGAAACGTGAGCCCGATGAAATCCGGCGGTTGGGGATAGGTGAATCGCCCGGGATGGTGCCTGGCCCAATCCAGGAGGGCCTCGATGGTTCGCGGCGGCTGGGTCAGCCGCGCGCTGTCATAGAGAAACACGAACTGGGCCATTTCCCAGGGCGATTCCATGCCATCGACGGGCACGGAGAAATCGGTGGTGATGGTGGGTTTGCCCGCCACGTCCACAAGGGCGTAGTTGGGCAGCTGCTCGACGAAGGGGCCGAACAGCAAGCCGTTGCGTTTCATGGCGGCGAAATTGGCGCCGTTGATCCAGATCAGATCGACGGTGCCGTCGGTGGCCTGTCCCGCCGTTTTCTCCGCCAGCACGCGCGTCACCGCATCGGCCGTGTCGGCGAGCTTGACCTGCACCACGGTGACGCCATAGCGATCGCGGACGGATTGGCCGACCCAGGCGATGAAATCATTGGTCGTTTCGGATCCGCCCCAGGCATTCCAATAGACGGTCTGGCCCCGGGCCCTGGCGAGGACATCCTGCCATTGATCGGCTGCCGCCGAAGCCGTAGCGGCGACGAAGAGACAGGCCGCAGCGATCAACTTGCGCACTGGGACCTCCCGATGGCCATCGCACCGGAGCAAGATCGGATCAGTTTGAATCAAACTGATCCGTGAATCTTGCTCCAATTATACCAAATAGCGCCTGATTCACGTCTTAAGCCAAACCGGCTTAAGACGATCAGGCGCTAGGCTCACCATAGAGGCAGGGTCGAGGTCGGACAATCTGGCGGGAGCCGATTCGCAGTCACGAATGCATGATCGAATCGCCTTCGGGTGCCGCCGATCGCGGCGCCTTCAAAGTTCCCGCAATCCCCTGGCCGCGGAGCGCCGGCTGAATATCTGGGCGGCAATCGCGGCAATGCCGATCACGGCCGCGGCGGACAGCAGCGACAGGAAAAGATAGCCCCACGGCAGAATCAGGCTCTGCGGCGGCGGATCGAACACGCCCGTAAGCAGCTTGACCAGCATTTGCGCCACGGCAAAGCCGCCGGCAAGGCCCAGGACCGAGCCGACGGTGAGGATAAGCAAAGCCTCGCTCCACAGGAAAGCGCCGATCTGCCGGTGCGTCGCGCCAAGGGCCGACAGAAGGATCAGCGCCCGGCGGCGGTCGACGAGATCGAGGGCGAAAACGACACCGCCCGCACCGGCGGCCATAAGGATGGCGAAGACGAGCTCGAGATGCGTCAGCCCCGCGACATCGATGGCAGTGAGGCTGGATTCGATCAGGTGCAGGCTCTCGCCGATATCGCTCACTTTCATGGCGGGAACCGACGCCGTCACGGCACGCGCCGCTTGCGCGACAACGGCCGGGTCCCCCGATGAACGCAGCAGGGCGATTTCGGCGGCGCTCGAGCCGGTTTGGTCAGCGACATAGGAGGCATTGGCAACGAGAAACGAATCTTTCGGCGCCGTGGGAAATTCGCGCACCACGCCGATGAAGGTGAAAGGAACCACATGGTATTGGTGATCGGCCAGGCTCAAGAGCCGCAGATTGATGCGGTCGCCCGGCTGCAACTGGAAATCATGGACCGTTTCTTCGGAAACGAGCAACCCGTCGGCCCTGCCGGCCAATGCTGCAAGAGTTGCCCTGGCATCGCCGTTGTGAAAATAGGCATCCGACATCCTGGTCGCTTCGCCTATGTGCCCGGCATCGATGCCGTAGAGGTCCTGAAGATCGTTGCCCACATAGGCGAAGCGATGCTGCATCGCTTGCGCGGCCGCCACCCCGGGAATGGCCGCCAGCCGGCTCAACATGCTCCCGGCGGGCGCAGCCGAAGTTCCGGTGACGGTCACATCGGCGCCGTTCGTGAGTTCGGCATCGATGCGCGATTGCGCGTTATAGGTCGTGTCGAACAGGGCAATCGAGGTGGCGAACGAGAATGCTACGACCAACAGCACGGCGCCGCGGGTCACGCGCCGGCGCTGACGGGCAAGCGATGCGGCGACGATTCCGCTGAGCGGGCCGGCGACCGGCCGCAAGGCTTGAGCCAGCAGGTTGCGCCCGCGGCCAAGCGACAAACCCAAGAGGCGCATCGTCAAGAGACCGGTTCCGACCCAAAACGACAGGGGCGCCAAGAAAGCGTGGTAGTCGACCGAAGAAGCCGCCACGCCTTCGGGAGCGAGCACAAGCTGGTAGCCGCTATTCTGGCTTTGCCAGAACAGGATGGCCGAAAGGGCGAGAAGCGCCGCATCCAGATATATGCGCTGCCACAGCGGTGTCGGCAGGTTAGCGACGGTGGCGGCCGCTTGCATGACTGTCAGATTGCGCGCGCTCGCCAAGGCGGGGACCAGCAGGGCTGCTGCAGTCGCGATCAAACCGACGAGAGCGGAGACGCCGAGCCAGATCGCCATACCGGGGGCGAAAATTGCTGCGTGCAGCACGGCAGCCGACAGGACGCCGGCCAATAGCCAGCCGATCGCGATACCCGCGGCCGCGACGCTCACGGCTTCGATGGCGGCGAGGCTCATGATCTGCAGGTTCGTGGCGCAGCGGATGCGCAGCAACGCCTGATCCCTTCGCCGGCGCGAGGATCCCGACGCCGCCACGGCGATCGTCAGAAGGGCGGCGAGAACGGCGCCCGGCGCCCCGAGGAAGAGGAACAGCACTTTGGCGTAAAGCGCATCGCTGCGCACGCCATCCAGGCGGGCCGCGAGATTGTCGGCAAGCAGGCCGCTGCCTGCGATCCGCGCCTCCAGATTTCGCGCCGAATTCGTCGTCTGGGCATAGGCCGCCTCGGGATCGGCAGGCAGGCCGGCATGCCTGATGCCGATATGAAACTGGATGCTTACGGACTCCGGCCTGCCGGCCGCTTGCGGATCGAAAAGCCGATGCCAGCGGTCCAGGGGCAGAAGCAGCACATTATCCGGCGGCGCTTGAGGTGCAGCACCGGGCAGCAGGCCAATCGCCTGAAACATCGAATCGGCGTTCGGCAGATCGATCACGCCATCGACGCGGACGTCGACAGGCGGCAGGCTAAGGCGCCGGATCGTCACGGAATCGCCCACGCCCACATGCAAATTGGCGGCCGTCTGTTGGGCGATGAGGACACCGTCCAGCGAGCCCAGCAGGAGGCGTAGCTGGGCCGGAAAATTGCGGCGATAGGAGGGGGCGAGCCCCACGGCTTTGCCGGGGCCCGTCGTCTGAACCGTGCCGCCCGCCTGCGCCTCAAAACCCTCGGCATCGGCGTAACCGACGGTTTCCAGCCTGTCATAGGCAGTCGCCTTGCCGATCGCGGCGGTGACCGCCGGGGCATCGGCGCCGCCGGAGAGCTGCAGCTGCCAATCGACAGGCAGGCTCGCCGCGGCTTTGGCCGTCATCGAGGCCGAACTCGAGACAAGAAAGGCGCCCAGATCGGCGAGGAGCGCTACCGCGAGGGCGACACCCGTAGCCGTTCCCAAAAGGCGCCCGAGCCGCCGCGCCAACAGGCCCGACAGCCAGATCGAGATCATGGCACGGGCGCGATTCGCGCGGCCGTTTCGAGAATGCCGTGGCTCATGCGCCATTCCTTCGCCATCCGGGCGGCAACGCTCGCATCATGGGTGGCAATCAGGATCGCCGTATCCCGAGCGGCAAAATGGGAGAGAAGCTTGTCGAGAAGCGCCTCGGCGGTGGCGTGATCGAGTTGTCCTGTCGGCTCGTCGGCGAGGAGAAGCCTTGGTTTGCCCGCAATGGCTCGTGCCATGGCGACCCGCTGCGCCTGGCCGCCGGACAGCTCATCGGGCAGTTTCTCGGCAAGCTCGCTCAATCCCAGCAGATCGAGCGCTCCCGTCGCCGCCGCCCGCGCGGATTGCCCCGCAGGGCCCAGCAATAGCGGCAGCTCGACGTTTTCGATCACGTTCAAGAACGGCAGCAAGCTCGGAACCTGAAAGACAAGGGCGATTTTCTCGGGACGCAAGCTCTCCGCCGCGCCAAGCGCCGGCCAGGCGATCTCGCCCAGGGTCGGCCTGTCGAGAGCGGCCATCAGATGGAGCAACGTCGACTTGCCGCTGCCCGACGGGCCCAGCAACGCGATTCGGTCGCCCGGAAATATGCGGCAGGTCGCCCTGCCCAGGGCAGGAACGGAAGTGCCTCCGCGTCGATAGATCCGTCCGGCCGCGATGGCTTCGACCAGGGGCTCAGGCATCGAGGAATCGCCCGTCCTGCATCCTCAACACGCGATCGGCGCGTTCCGCCAGCGCCAGGCTATGGGTCGCAATCAGCGTGGTGCGCCGCTGTTTGCGTCGGGCGGCGAACAGATCGAATATTTGCAACTCCGTTTGGGCATCGACTTCCGCCGTCGGCTCGTCGGCAAAAAGCAAATCCGGACCGGTGGCGAGTGCCACGGCCAAGCCGGCCAGCGCCGTCTCGCCGCCCGAAAGGCGCCCAGGTGGCGAATGGCGAAGGTCGCGAAGGCCCAAGAGACCCAAAAGCCCTTCCAGTCGATCGGGGTCGGCCCGGCCCGCAATCCGCATCTGCAGCCGGATGTTGCCTTCGACGGTCAAATGGTCGAACAGATTGCCGGCCTGGGGCAGCATTCCGATATGCTTTGCGCGCAGCCTGCTGCGCTCGGCTTCCGGGCGGCGCGTCAGGCGTTGGCCCATCACCTCGACATGGCCGCCGTCGGGTTCGTCGAGGCCGGCGAGACAAGCCAGCAAACTGGATTTACCGCTGCCCGACGGCCCCATGACCGCAACCAATTCGCCCGCATCGAGCCGCAAGCTTACACCCCGCAGCGCGAACGTCTCATCCGCACCGGCGTGGTAGAAACGATAGAGCTCGACGGCTGCGAGCGCCTGCATCTCACTTCCAGCGAAACGATTCCGCCATCAGCTTCCATTGATCGAAATTGTCGGCGCCGGCCGGGGCGGAGAGATCCAGGGCGGCAAGCCGCCCCGCCCTGAAAAGCAAATAGCGATTGTTCTCGAGGCGGATGCGCTTGTTGGTCACGACGTTGGGTGCCGAGTCCGATGCGTAGACGATCAGCACGGCATTGCCAGCCGGCAGTTTGACAGGCTTTATGGCCGAAATCTTGACCGCATTTCCGGTCTTGATCAGCGTCGCTGCTTCATTGGCCTTCACGCTCTTGGTCGTCGGCGCGTTCGGCCCATCGGCGAGGAAAACGTCGACACTGCCGTATTTGTCGGCGAAGCGGGCGCCGTCGGCGCGCTCGCTTCTCGCCCAACCTTCCGGGACCTTCAATGTGAAGCCGAGCGGCGAAACATAGGTGACGAAGACTTGAGAATCGGGGATATCGCCCGGCGGGTTTTGTTCCGTGCCCTCGGATTGCGTCTGCGCCAGGGCCCGCGGCGGGAGCGCAATCCCGAAACCGAACAAGGCCGTGGCGAAAACGATCAATGCGCCGATCAAGATCAGGCGATTCTTGCTCATTCCGGGTTCTTTCCTGGCAGCTTGTATGGAGCGGGGTGGGCGGTCGTGAGCCCCGATGATCGGGGCCGGCGCCTTACCCCAGCTTCGCGGAGGCTATACCGATTCGTAAGGCCGCACGACTCGGGCTGGACAGCGCGGCTGGACCCTGGTGGATTGCCGATCGGCCGGCGCGATCAGGGCCCCGAGCCTTTGCCATCAACGACGGCGGTGACCAGATGTCGCGAACTCGCCCTTATCGCCTCGCGCTGCGATGAAGATCCTGGCTGTCGAAGACGATGCCGAGACCGCGGCGTATCTCGTCAACGGTCTGCATGAGGCGGGGCATCTCGTCGACCAGGCCGCCAACGGGCGCGATGGCCTGTTTCTTGCCGTCAGCGGGCATTACGACGTGATGATTATCGACCGCATGTTGCCGGACCTCGATGGGTTGGGCCTCGTGAAGGCGGCGCGGGCTGCCGGCGTGCGCACGCCGACGCTCTTTCTAAGCACGCTTGGGGGAATCGACGACCGGGTGACGGGGCTCGATGCCGGCGGCGACGACTATCTCGTCAAACCCTTCGCCTTTGCCGAGCTGCTTGCCCGCGTGAACGCGCTGCATCGTCGGCCGGCGCTGGCAACGGCGGTCACCGTGCTGCAAACCGGCGATCTTCGGATGGATCTGCTGAAGCGCCGGGTGACGCGCCAGGGACGCCAGATCGAGCTGCAGCATCGCGAGTTCCGCTTGCTGGAATATCTCATGCAAAACGCCGGCCGGGTCGTGACCCGCACGATGCTTCTGGAAGCGGTGTGGGATTTTCATTTCGACCCGCAGACCACCGTGGTCGAGACTCACATCAGCCGCCTGCGGGCGAAGATCGACCGCGGTTTCGAGCAGGAATTGATCCATACCGTGCGGGGCGCCGGATATTGCCTCAGCGAATAGTCAATCTGCTGCGCTCTTATAGTTTTCGGCTGACCCTGCTCTATGTCGCTTTGTTCGGCATGTCGGTACTCGTCATCTTCGGCGTGATTTATTGGGCAACGGCCGGTTATATGGCCCGGGAACTGGAGCTCTCGGTCGACGCCGAATTGTCGTCGCTTATCGATGTGCAAAATGCCGGCGGCATCGATCGACTCGCGGCAGCGGTCACCGAGCGCACGGGCGCCCCAAATAACCGATCGAATTATGACCTGCTGCTGGATTCGGCGGGCAAGCGCATCGCCGGCAATCTTGCCCTCGTGGCGCCCCATCTCGGTTGGCAGAATCTGCCGGTACCGAACAGCGAGGACGGATCGGACGAGGGCGATACCATCCACGCCAAGGGCGTAACGTTGTCCACCGGACATTTCCTGCTGGTAGGCGAGAGCAACTATCAGCTCAAGGAGACCCGGGAACTCGTCGTTCGTGCCTTCGGCTGGGGAACGCTGGTGACGGCGGTTCTGGCGCTGATCGGCGGTATCGTGATGAGCGCGGGTCTGCTCCGCCGGGTGGAAGCTATTCGGCGCACCGCCGGAGAGATCATGGCAGGCAACCTGTCGCGCCGCATTCCCGCAGGCGGGACCGGCGATGAATTCGATCTCCTGTCGGCGAATCTGAACGAGATGCTGGATCGAATCACCCTGCTCATGGATGGGCTGCGTCAGGTCTCCAACGATATCGCCCATGACCTGCGCACGCCGCTGACCCGGCTGCGCCAACGTCTCGAGGTGGCGAGGGGCAGGGCCAAAACCATCGAGGACTTCGAGGCGGTCGTCGACACGAGCATCGAGGATACCGATCAGATTCTGCGTACCTTCGGCGCGATGCTGCGGATCGCCCAGATCGAATCGGGCACGGCACGTTCGAGATTCACCGATGTCGATTTTTCGGCCGTATTGAGATCGATTGTCGATCTCTATGCCGCCTTTGCCGAAGATCATCACCAGGCCCTGACGAGCCGCATCGCCGACGGCATTACGGTGCGCGGCGATCGCGAATTGCTGACCCAGATGGTAGTCAATCTCGTGGAAAATGCCTTGCGGCACACGCCAGCCGGTACGCAGATCGACATTACTCTCCAGCTCGCTTCCGGACGCGTCCTGTGCATCGTCGCCGACGACGGGCCGGGCATACCTCAGAGGGAGCATGACAAGGTGTTTCGCCGCTTCTATCGGCTCGATACCAGCCGCGCCACGCCCGGAAGCGGCCTCGGGCTCAGCCTGGTGGCGGCAATCGCCGAACTTCACCGGATTTCCATCATCCTCGACGACAATAAACCGGGCCTACGCGTCACGCTCAAATTTTCGCCGCCCGACGCTTAAGTCAGCATCGGGCCCAGCGCCGATCAAGTCTTTAGAAACGCCGCGTCGGCGCGGATTTCGATCAGGGTCGGCACATTGCGCGCGACCGCGGCCTTCAACTGCCGGGCCAGGTGATCGAAGCCCTCGGCGCGGGTCGCTTCGCAGCCGAAGCCCTTGGCGATGGCGAGGAAATCGGGGGTGAAGATGTCGACGCCGATGGGGGCGATCTGGCGCTCCAGCATATAGGTCTTGATCTCGCCGTAGCCCTGGTTGTTCCACAACAGCACGACCAGCGGAACCTTGGCCTCGACCGCGGCGGCGAGTTCGCCGATGGTGAACTGGAGCCCGCCGTCGCCGACCAGAACCACCACCGGCCGATCGGGCGCGGCGAGCTTCGCCCCGACGCCGGCGGGCAGGCCGTAGCCCAGCGTGCCGTAGCCCGTGGCGGAATTGAAATATGAGCGCGGACGCGGCGGCTCGTAGCATTGATTGAGTGCGTAAACAGGTTCGGCCGAATCGCCGACGATGATGGCGTCGGGCAGGTTGTCTTGAATCACGGCCGCGATCCGTCGATGCGTCGCTACGGCCGGCCACCAGAGCTTGGCGGCGGCGTCGCGAATTTCGGCCGCCCGGCGCGCGCCGGGGCTATCGGGGGCCAAGCTCGCTTTCTTGCCGACGCCAAGGGCGCGGTTGATCTCGACAAGCGCCAGTCGCGCGTCCGCCAGCATCGGCAGGTCTGCGGGGAATCCACGCACCAGCTGTTCCGGATCGATGTCGATGCGGATGAGCTTGCGAAAGGCGAGCGGCTGGGGATCGGGATACATCTCGGTCTCGCCGAACTCGCTGCCGACGGCGAGCACGGCATCGGCCCGGCCGATCGCCTCGCGAATCGGCGCGAAGGCCATGTTCTGGCCGGCCCGCAGCGCATGGCCGGGCGGCAGAATTCCCTTGGCATTGATGGTGTGGATGACCGGCGCATCGAGATGCTCGACGAGGGCCAGCGCCTCTTTCGCCGCACCGGCCGCTCCGCCGCCCAGAACGACGAGGGGATTCTTGGCCGCGGCCAGCCAATCGGCCGCGCGCCGCACGTCCGCGGATGCCGGCGCCGGGGGGCCGGGCAGGGGACGCGCGGTCATGATCGCCGGATCGGCGGGCTCGGCGATCACGTCGATGGGGATCTCGATATGCACGGGGCGCGGGCGGGCCGCGGCGAACAGCGCGAAGGCACGGGCCAGCACCTGGGGCAATT
>JBGPNG010000008.1:0-12279 GCA_041487395.1 Dongiaceae bacterium | reverse complement strand
GTGGTTTAGCGCCTGTTTCAATTCCCCCAGGATGAGCGCTGCGAGCCCTTTGCGCGGCCGGCGCACAGGCCATCATCGGGCCGCGATCAGAGCCTCCAGCGCCCGGCGATCGATCTTGCCGCTGGACAGCGTGGGAAATCGCTCCAGGACGAGAATGCGAGCCGGCCGTGCCATCGCCGGCAGTCGCGTAAGGCAATGCCGGCGTAGTTCGCTCGCCAGATCGCCGCCGGCTGCGGCCAGTGCGTCGGACAATACAGCCGCCCCGATCTTCAATTCCCCTATTTTCCCGGCGCTGGCGGTGGGGAAAGCGACCGCGTCGCGAACCGCCGGATGGGCCTTCAACGCCGCTTCGATCTCGCCGAGGTCGAAGCGATGGCCGCGCAGTTTGACGACATGGTCCTTGCGTCCGACAAAATGCAGAAATCCGTCCTCGGCCAGGAAGGCGAGATCGCCGGTGCGATAGCTGTCCCGTCGGCCATGGACTCGCTTGGCTTGGGTGAGGTCGGGATCCTGCCAGTAACCCATCATGACCGATGGCCCCACCACGCAAATCTCGCCGGTCTCTCCAGGCATCACTTCGCTGCCGTCCTCGGCGCGCAGGCTGAGTTCGTAGATGGAGCTCGGACGACCGAGCGGCAAAGCCGTCAATTGATCGGGCAGCGGGCGCGGCACTGCGAATTCGATCATGTAGAAGGCTTCCGATGCGGCATAGAGATTGTGGAACTCTGCCCGCGGGAGTGCCGCCATCGCCTGGCGTAAAGCGGGAAAGGACATGCGCTCGCCATAGAAATCGACCCGACGCAGGGCACTCAAATCGCGCCGATCGAAGCCGGCACTCTCCACCAACAGGCGCAACGCCGTGGCCGATGCCGACCAGACCGTGGTGCGTTCGTGCTCCAATATCTCGGCGATACGATCGGCAAACATTGCTTCGCGATCGCTCAGCAGATAAGTCATGCCGCCGGAGACCAGGGGAAAAAATATTTCCGCCGACGCCGAATAATGCAGCCCGGCGACGCCTATCAAACGGTCGCGCTCGCTCAATCGCCCCAAGCGCGGCATCGCCGCGATGGATGCCGCCATGCTTCGATGCGACCACATGACGCCTTTGGGCTCGCCGGTCGATCCGGAGGTGAAATAGATCGCGGCGAGATCGTCGTCATCGACAGCCGCCGTCCTCGACAGGGCGGGAAGCCCCCGCCATAGCCTCTCGAGATCCTCATGGCTTGCGTCTGCCTCGATCCGATGGAGCGGCGGCATTGGCCGAGCATCCCCCTCCAAGGCCAACCGGCCGGCCATCTCCCCCGTCGTCAACAACAGGCGCGCCTGGAGACTGTCCAGGATCGCGCGTAGCCGCGCCGGTGGGCCCTGATATTGCAGTGGCACATAGACTGCGCCGGCCGCGAGAATGCCGTAGATCGCCTGGACGCTGGCCAGGCTCTTGGGCAGGCACACCGCGACCAGATCGCCTGATCGTACGGAGGCGGCGTGCGATAGCCAGCCGCCAAATCGCAGTGCGTTGTCGCGAAGATCGCCGAAGGTGAGTCTGCCGCCGGCCGCGGCATAGATTGAACGGTCAAGCCAATCGGGCGGCAGATTCGCCAGACGATAAGGGACGGAATTCACAGGCACGAGGGGCATGTCCCCAGAGCAAGATCGGATCAGTTTGAATCAAACTGATCCGTGAATCTCGCTTCAATTGTACGAAATAGCGCCTGATCGTCTTGAACCAAACCGGCTTAAGACGATCAGGCGCTAAACGAAACGCCGGGCGAAGCCTCGCCCGGCGCTGAATATTTAACGGCACTTCTCTTGCAAAGTCACGCTTGCGGTTGTGGCTCCGGGCCCTGGTTCGGGTGGGAGGTCGGGCGGTCGCGATCGGCCATGAACTGATCGAACTCGGCCTTGTCCTTGGCGTGGCGCAACTTCTCCAGGAACGCCAGGAATTCCCGCTGTTCATCCTCCAGACGGCGCAGCGTTTCGCTGCGATATTCGTCGAAGGCGCTGTTGCCGCTCGATCGCGCCTGGCGCCAGCCGCCGCCGCACCATCTCTCGCGGGCGGAATGCATCCGATCCTGCATTTCCTCCCGGGCGCTTTCGTGCCAGCGGCCGTGGCCGCCCTGCTTCCAACATCTCATTCTTCCGCTCCATAAAAGATATGCGAGAACCGCCAATCCGGCCGGCCAATAGGCCACAAAGCTCAAAACCATCAGGCCGATCCAGGCGGGCTTGCCCATGTCGTCCAGTTTCGCCGCGATACTCATGGGAGCCTCATGTTAATGTTACTTACATTCACATACTTGGGATTTCCGGCCGCTCTGTCAAGACATCGGCCCGCCGTTTTGGCGAATTATCGAATCTTCGGCCCGAGATCCGTCTTTCCCAGGCCCAACCCCTGAAGATAGATCAACACGCCCGCTTCCAGCAGCTGTTCGGGCGACATGGGCAGCTTGCGCCGCGCTCCATCGCCGCGGCCGAAAAGGGAAGCGATGCCGTGGGAGAGGGCCCAGACATGCAGCGCCATCATCAGCGAGGGCGGCCGATTTCCAGCCGGCAGTTTGGTGGCCAGCGCTTCCGATGCGGCCCGCAAAACCCCGAAGGCGCGTTCGCTCGCTTGGCGCAGGCCGGGGTCGGTATCGAGGGCCAATCCCGCTTCGAACATGGCGGAATAATAGGCGGGCTCGTTACGGGCGAAGGCGAGATAGGCCTTGCCCAAATTCTCGAAGGCGACGAAGGATTCGGGCGATCCGCCATTCCAGGCGGCAGCAAGCTCGGCTTCGAAGCGCTCGAAGCCGCGCCGCGCCACATCGGCCATCAGTTCGTCGCGGTCGCGGAAATGCCGATAGGGTGCAGCCGGGCTGACGCCGGCGGAGCGCGCCGCCTCGGCGAAGGTGAATCCCGACGGTCCCTTTTCCGCGATCAAGGCGAGGGCCGCCCGGATCAGCGCCTCGCGCAGATTGCCATGGTGATAGCCGCGTCGGCCCGTATCCGGCCCATGTTTCGACCAACTCATGTTAAATGCTCTTACATCAGTCCGCGCATGCCGGCAAACCGCTCAGCCCGGCGCTCGCTCCTCCACAGCCGCGCCAGCGCGCTGACGAAGTCTTTTTCTGCCATCCGCCGCGCCGGCGGCCCCTGAATCTGCAATGGTATGTAGCTGGTGTCCGCGCCGAGCGTGCCCTAGATCGCCTGCACCGCCTCCAAGCTTTTTGGCAAGGAGATCGCGATGCTCTCGCCGCGGCCGATTTTCTCTTGGGCCGCAAGCCAACCGGCGAAGCGCAGCATGCCTTGCCTGAATTCGCCAGCCGCGCGCCGCCCGGCACTGGACGAGAACAGGGCCCGACTCAGCCGGTCAGGCGAGAGATGCATGAGCGGAGTTATGATCGAATGATCGGACATGACACCAACCGCGATCGGCAAAGCCCTTCCGGCATTTTTCAAGCGTCGCGTTGCGACTCTTGTCGCGCCGATGAAGCGCCCCAAGAAATGTTCCTAATTTCTTCCAGCCGGCCGCCCGAATTTTATCACCCCCCGGGGAACCGGCCTTGACCATATGCTGTTAGGCAAGAAGAGCGGGTTCTCCAATTTCGGGAAGAGTGCCATGCTCCGTTTTACATTTCTCATTGCGGCGGTCGTCGTTCTGTCGGTCGGTGGCGTCATCGGCTATTTGCTGCCGCTGCCCTGAGCGACTGAGGCGAACACCGGACCAAAGCGCGCCCGATGCTCGCTCGCCATGGATTCCAGTTCATCTTACATATGAGGACCGTCTTCTATCCGCGCGGCTAGGCCGCGATGGCGGCCGGCGCCGCTTGTAGCGAGCCTTCGCCAAGATTCGATCAGCCCTCCGGCTGTTTATTCTTGTTGCTGTAAAATGGGATCGTGCCGTTCGAATTCGGCTGGTTCTGGTGAGCCTTTTGATTCGATTGGCCGGAGCCGCCGTTCTGCCAATTGCGGTTATTCTGTTGCTGGCCTTGGGGCGCATTGGCCCAGCTTTGATTCCCGTTTCCGTTCTGCCAGTTGCGCTTCTGGTTCTGCTGCTGGCCTTGCGGCAGGCTGCCGTTCTTGAACTGGGTCGGCGGCGGGATCGCGGGGCCGGGCGCGCCTGGTTTGTTCGACCCGTTCTTGAGCCAAGTCGACCCTCCACCTTGGCCCTGCAATTGGCCTTGGCCGGTTTGGCCCTGGCCGAAGCCGCCCGTGAACGCGCTCTGCGAGGCCGGCGGAATCGGGGGCAGCTGGCCCTTGACGAAACGGTTGTTGCTGCCGGGCTTCTGGCCGGCGAGCAGCGGCGGCAGTTTGGGATTGACGCCCTTCAAGTCCTGACCCCTTCCTTGGGGCTGGAATTGATCGTTTCCATTCTGAGCCTGGAATTTTCCGCCATTCCCGTTCTGGCCGTTGTTGTTCTGGCCAGTCCAGTTCTGAGCTTTGTTGTTCTGACCCTGCAGCTGGCCCCTGAATTGACCCTGGGGTTCACCCTGCGGCCCGGTCCCGGCGGTCTGCTGGGTTCCGTTATGCCCGTTGCCGTTGAGTTGCTGCCACTTGCCATTGCCCGCGACATTCGGGCCGGGGGCGGCGGAGCGTTTGCCGCTTTGCCCGTTTGCCGGCGGCTGCATGCCCATCTGCTGGGCGAGGCGCGGCGTGACGCCATCCGTCTTCCACGTCGGCTTTACCGGCGCCTTGGCGCCCGTCGTCTTCGCATCGGCCCAACGTTGGGCAAATTGCTTACGTTGCTCGGGCGACAGTTTGCCGAAGGCGGGACCGATCGGCCGCGAGCCGGTCATGGCATCGGCCGAGACGAATGTCGCCCCGTCGTGGTTGCGGTAGTCGTTGTAGTTATTGATCACGGTGTTGTTGTTGACGACGTTGATGATCGTCGTCTCGTTGCGCACGTTGGTGATGTTCACGTTGCGGATGTAACGCGGGCTCGAGCGATAGGGCGGGACATAGACCTCATCGGGGCCGAGCGGAACCCAGCCCACGGCCGGGCCAATGCCGAAACCGACGCTGAACCCACCCACATCGATGCCGGCGAAGAAGCTGACCAGGGCCGGGGCATAGACCGGCTCTTCGACCACGACGCCAGGCGTCCAGCACCATTCGTCGTCGATCTCCACCCAGCGGCCATAGTGGAACGGCGTGAATCCCCAGGGGGCGTCGTCGATCCAGGTCCAGCCCCAGGGCGCCACATAGGCCCAATGGCCGTCGCGATAGGGAGCCCAGCCCGCCGCCACCTGAGGCGTCCAGACCGGGCCGTAGTCCGGCGTCTGGCGCCACTGACCATAGCGGTTGAGATCTTGGTAGCCGGTCTCCTGCGGCGAGACGTATCGCGGCGCCTGATCGGCATTCTGATAAGGCCGCTCCTCCTCCTCGACGAAGCGGACGAAATCGTCGGTCTCGGCCGGATTGACGGTGACCGAAACGGGATTCTGCCCGGAGATATAGACGACCTGCTGCGGGTTCGCGATGGTGTTGACGCCCTGGCCGACGATTTGGGCCGAGCCTTCGAAGGCCGTCACGCTCGTCGGATGATCGCTATCGCCCGCGACGATCTCATAGCTGCCCGGCTGCGCGATATGCACGGCGCCGCGCGGCGTATCGATCTCGTATTGATCGTTGCCGGAGGCCTGCGAAACCCGGATGAAGATCGCACCCTGGCCGAGACTGGCGACCATGGACTGATCGCCGACATTGCCGAGGTCGAGTTCGGTGGAGCTATCGAGATAGATGCGGCTGGCACCTACGTCGATGGCTGCATGAGAACGCGGTTCGGTCCAGAAGGAATTGCCGCTGGTCACCGGATAATTCAGCGTCGCCGGCTGCCATTGCGTGGCATCAGCGGTATGGAACGACACGGTGCCGGATACCTCCGCGAGGCGGCCGACGCGGGTCGGCGGATCGCCCGGCTGCGACTGCGCCAGCGCCGGCCCCAGCGGGGCGAGGCCCAAGGTCACGCTCAACAAGGAGGCGGCAAGCAATTGACGAGTGTTCATGATGTGCCTGTGGGGTTGAAGCGGGCAAGCGAATGAGCGGTTGAAATCCCGGTTCCGCGGCTTCGCGTTCCATGACTCGGCGACAACGACGGGAACCGGCAAGCGGATCACGTAATGCTCACTCCCCCGGGCGCATCCGATAGACCACGAGCGCCCGGCAGGAAATTACACGCACGACCGGGGGTTTTCCTGCGGATGACCCGGTGGCGCTTATCTATTTGATATCGTTAAATTTTTGTCATTCGCCGTGGCTGACGCAGCCTATTCGCGGCTTGGCGAACGGCCCGCCACTTCGCGCCGAGGGAATTCCGATCCATGACGTCCGGCGCCGGCGATGATCGGCGTCGCCAGCAGAAAGGAAAAGCGCGCGGATTCGGCGTGGCTGAGGTCGGTGGCAAGCCCGCCGCCCATGGTGCGGCCGGAGCGCGAAAGCCCCGGGATCAGCGCGCCGCATTGGCAAACCCCGATGAAGAGCGCCCGATCCCAACTTAGATCTTCCAACCTCCTGCGGCCGGCCTGCAGACGCAGGCGCTCGGCGATCAGCAGCAGGACGCCATTCACCACCAGAAAGGCGGCCGCCACCGTCAGCGCGCCGAAGAGGTCGCGCAAAGGGCCTCCAGAATGCGAGCGATGATGGCGGCGGGAACCGTGCCGATGACGATCATGAGCAACAGGCGCCGGCAAGCCGCGCGCTCGGCCGCTTCGCCGGCGCCGAGAAGGCCGTGCGCGATATCGATCCAGTCGCGCCAGAAAAAGATCAATAGGGCGCCGGCTGTGCCGAGATGGAGCATGACGAGGAACGGCAGAAATTCCGGCGCTTTCTGGTCGACCGGCCAATTCAGCAGCCGGGGCAGGATAACCGCATGGGCGAGGCTGCCGACGGGAAAAGTTCGGTGATGCCTTGAATGGCGGCGAGCAGGACGGCCTGGATCAGCGACATCGGTTTCCCTTTTTCTCAATCGCGCGATAGGGTCGACCGACGGCGACTGGCATCGGCGTCAATCTAGCCTTCGCCGGTGCATCAGTGTCCTGACGAATTAGTAATCTTGAAGTCAGGCCGGAGCAATGTTACTCCCGCGATGCTCCGGCGGTCGCGCCGCGAGGCGCCGGAAATGCCAATTCCAGGGGAGTTTCAATCGCGATGCGATTTCGAAGGCTTGGCGCCACAGCGCTGATCTGTCTCGCTGTCGCCGCCGGCCCGGCGCTAGCCGCGACCGGCGCCGAGTTCGTGAAGCTCCGCCGACAGTTATTCGGGCAGATGTCGGACGCACTCAAATACGCCGCCAATCTGTGGCAGGATCCCGCCAGCTATTCCGAGGTCGCGCAAAGCGCGCGCGTCATCCAGCTGGACGTCAAGTATCTGCGCGATCTCTTTCCGCAGGGTACGTCACCCGGCGATGGCGTCCGCACGGCCGCCCTCGATTCCGTGTGGCGCAAGCGGCCCGGATTCGACCGGCTCATCAATCAGCTGGCCGATCAAGCCGGCGGGCTCGCGACGATCACCGAAGCAACCCCGAGCAGCGACGTCCGCCAGCAGCTCGGCGCCATCATCGGGACCTGCAAGGCCTGTCATCGCGACTACCGGTCGCAGTAGCGATGATGATGAAGACAACGGACCGAACGGTGCCGGCATCGGAGATCGCCGTGAAAGTATGGGATCTGCCGCTGCGGATCTTTCATTGGGGTCTCACCGCATTCTTCATCGTCGCCTATTTGAGCGGCCGCGATGCGGAATATTTTTGGCTTCACCGAGCGTCGGGAATCGCGATGTTGGTCCTGGTGGTCTTTCGCGTGATCTGGGGCTTCATCGGACCACGCCCGGCGCGCTTCGCGGGGCTGCTGCAGGGCCCACAGGCCGTGATCGCTCACTTGCGCGATCTCGTGGCCCGAGCGCACCGGCCGGTATTGGGTCACAATGCGCTGGGCGGATGGGCCGTGCTGGTCATTCTTGCCCTCATTTTCGCGGAGCTTCTCTCGGGTCTGTTCTCCAGTACGTTCGACGACGAAGGCCCCCTTGCCAGGTTGCTGTCAGACTCCGGATCGAGCGCGATGGCGGTGGCTCATGCCGTGATTGCCAATTTACTGGTCGCCATGGTGATCGTGCATCTTGCAGGTGTCGTCCTGACCTCCGTGCTCGGCCGAGAGAATCTGATTGCCAGCATGATCCATGGCCGCAAGCCACGACCCATCCAGGCGATCGAGCCCGCTCAGGCGATCGAGATCGACGAAGCGCCGGCCTGGTGGAAAGCGCCGACGGCCATGGTCGGCGCGGTCCTCGCGGTATGGGCGTTGCTGTCGCTGCCCTCGTTCTACGGCTGAGCCAGTCTCGACCTCAGGAATCTCGGCTCAATTCGTCGCGGTCTTCATTGCCTTGCCGGACCTCGAGCCACATGGCGTTGAGAATCGCGAAGCTGCAGGCAAGCCCGAGGCCGAGAATCCAACTGAAATACCACATGGCGGTTCTCTCCTCGCTTCAATAGCTCGCGTGGTCGGCATCGACATCGCGCTGCGTCACCTTGCCGCGCATCACGCGATAGATGAAGGCGGTGTAGATCGTCACCGCTGGCAACAGGATGGCGCTTGCGATCAGCATGTTGAACAAGGTCGCCCGGCTCGACGTCGCATCCCAGATGGTCAGGCTGCTGGCCGGGTCGATCGAGGAGGGCAGGACAAAGGGAAACATGCTGACCCCGACCGTCGCTACGACACCGATGACGGAAAGGGCGCTCGATGCAAAGGCGATCCTGTCTTGGCCGAGGCAAAGGCTGAGTGCGGCAAACAAGGCGCCGGCGATTCCCAGGATCGGCGCCGCCTTGGTCCACGGCATGGCATTGTAGTTGTCGAGCCAGGCACCGATCTCGCGCACGACAGTCTTGCCCAGCGGGTTCGAGACCGCATCATGGGCAAGGGCGCCCGCGATCCGATAGCCCATCAATTCGCGCGCAACCACGAAGCCCGCGGCGGCGAACAGCAGGACCAGCAACAGGGCCGCGGCGAAGCCCATCATGCGGGCGCGCACGGCGATCCTGTCCTCTGTCTTGTTGGCGAGATAGGCGCCGCCATGCATCGCCATCATGGCGACCGAAACGAGCCCCGACAGCAGCGCGAAGGGGTTCAGCAGATCGAAGAAGGTGCCGGCATAGGTGATGCGAAGGCTGTCGTCGAAGCGGAAGGGGGCACCCTGCAGGGCGTTGCCGACGGCAATGCCGAAGACGAGGGCGGCCGCGAATCCGGTGAGAAACAGCAGCCGATCCCAATTCGCCCGCCAGCGCGCACCCGGCATCTTGCTGCGATAGATGATCGCGACCGGGCGCAGGATCAGGGCCGACAGCACCAGAAACATGGCGAGGTAGAAGCCGGAGAAGGCAACGGCGTAGATCATCGGCCAGGCGGCGAAGATGCTTCCGGCCGCGACGATCAGCCAAACCTGATTGCCTTCCCACACCGGGCCTATGGCGTTGATCACCACGCGCCGTTCGCCGTCGTTGCGGGCAACGAAAGGCAACAACATCGCTGCGCCGAGATCGAAACCGTCCATGACGGCGAACGCAATGAGAAGGCCGCCCAACAACACCCACCAGATGAGGCGCAGCGTTTCGTAATCGATGAAATTCATCGCCCGCCCCCTGGCGCCAGAGGCTGCGACCTCGGCGCCGCGCCCAGGGCGGCCTCGGGACCGAGGCGGATGTATTTGAGCATGAGATAGACCTCGACCACGGCCAGCAGGCTATAGAACAGGACGAACCCGCCGAGGCTCAGCCATACGCTGTCGGCCGAGATGCTGGAGACCGAGAGGAAGGTCGGCAGCACGCCATCGATGGTCCAGGGCTGGCGCCCATTCTCGGCCACGATCCAGCCGAGTTCGCTCGATACCCAGGGCAAAGGCGTGGCCAGAACGGCTAGCCTGAGGAACCAGCGGTGGCCGTCGAACTGCCGCTTGGCCGAGAGCCAGAAGGCGAAGGCGAAGAAGGCGATGAAGAAAAAACCGATACCCGCCATGAATCGGAACGACCAGAACAGCACCGCCACATTGGGCACCGTGTCCCAGGCCGCCTTGTCGATCTGATCGGCCGTGGCATCGACCACGTTGTCGGTGTAGCGCTTCAGCAGCAGGGCATAGCCCAGATCCGTGACATGGGCGTCGAGGAGGACGCGGGAGGCTCCGTCCTGCGGATTGGCGCGCACCCGGGTCAGCGCGCCATAGGCAATCATGCCGTTTCTGATCCGTTCGGCGTTCTGTGCCACCAGGTTCCTGATGCCCGGAATCTCGGTGTCGAGGGAGCGTGTCGCGATGAGGCCCAGCGCCCAGGGCACCTTGATCTCGAAGCGTGTTCGGTGGCCGGCGAGATCGGGAATGCCGAAGACGGTGAAGCTGGCAGGCGGGGCTTCGGTCTCCCACATCGCCTCGATGGCGGCGATCTTCATCCGCTGATTCTGCGAGGCGGTGTAGCCGCTTTCATCGCCCAGCACGACGACCGAAAGGGCGGAGGCAAGCCCGAAGCTGGCCGCGACCGTCATCGAGCGTTTGGCGAAGGCGGGGTGGCGTTCCTTCAGGAGAAACCAGGCACTGACCGCCATGACGAAGATCGAACCGGTGACATAGCCGGCGCTGACGGTATGGACGAATTTGGCCTGGGCGACGGGGTTGAACAACACGTCGAAAAAAGACGTCACCTCCATACGCATGGATTGCGGGTTGAAGGCGGCCCCCACCGGGTTCTGCATCCAGCCATTGGCGACGAGGATCCACAGCGCCGAGAAATTGCTGCCGATGGCCACCAGCCAGGTGACGGCAAGATGCTGAACCCGGGAGAGCCGGTTCCAGCCGAAGAAGAACAAGCCGACAAAGCTTGCTTCCAGGAAAAATGCCATCAAGCCCTCGATGGCCAGCGGTGCCCCGAAGACGTCGCCCACATAATGCGCGTAATAGGCCCAGTTCGTGCCGAATTGGAATTCCATGGGAATGCCGGTGGCCACTCCCATGGCGAAATTGATGCCAAACAGCACGCCCCAGTATTTCGTCATGTCGCGCCAGATGGCCCGCCGGGTCATGACGAAGACGCTTTCCATGATCGCGATGATGAGGGAAAGCCCGATGGTCAGCGGCACGAAGAGAAAATGATACAAGGCCGTCAATGCGAACTGCAGGCGCGAGAGATCCATGGCGAGGAGATCGGTCATCGCTCACCTCTGCTCTTGCGGCGGGGGGTCTTGCGGCGAGGGATCTTGCAGCGAATTGGGCGACCGATCGGGGGGCGGCGCCGTCAGATGCC
Source organism: Dongiaceae bacterium (assembly GCA_041487395.1). Classification (GTDB taxonomy): domain Bacteria; phylum Pseudomonadota; class Alphaproteobacteria; order Dongiales; family Dongiaceae; genus DASXQK01. Next base: position 1,019 of record JBGPNG010000008.1, on the reverse strand, counting down.
GGGCGATGCTTGCGGGTGTCACCGACGGCGGGATGGCGGGCACCACCAGCAGGATATAGATCAGCACCAGGGCCAGCGCTTTCAGCACCAGGACCGCCGATATCTCCCGCCAGTAACCAGCCGCCGCCATGTTCGACCTCGCGGAGCCGCCCTTATGTCTTTCCCACGGAAGGACCCTTATAACCCAGAAGCCTTGCCGGGCGGTTGCGGGACTATGGGTGTCCTAGTGGTTCGATGCCAACGGATGACTCCCATCCGTTGGCTGAATCGACCCACTAATTATTTGATCCGGTGGTCTGTTTCACCTGACGCTTCGCTAGGAAGCGTTAGGATCAGACCACTGGCGTGGCACAGCGCCGCGCAAGTCTGAAACGCAATAAACAACCGAGGCAGAAAACCGTTATTTTATAGACAGTTAACTCCTCCGGATGCCAATACCCTCGATCCATCGGAACCGATGCACTAACCTGATCGCCGGCTCGATTCGCGAGCCGCCGAAAAACAAGCCAAGGACGATTGCGTCGATGAGCGTGGCGGAACCAATTCTGGTCACCGGGGGGACCGGCTTCGTCGGCTCGGCCGTCGTTCGTGCGCTCATCGAGTCCGGCCGGCAAGTCCGCGCCCTGGTCCGCGCCGCCAGCCCTCGGGACAACCTGGCCGGCCTCGACATCCAATGCGTGGAGGGCGATATCCGCGATCCGGCTGCCGTCGATCGCGCCATGGCGGGCGCGGGCGTACTGTTCCATGTGGCGGCCGACTATCGCCTCTGGGCGCCGGACCCGGAGGAGATCGTGCGCAACAACCTGACGGGCACGCGCAATGTGATGGAGGCAGCGCTCCGTCACGGCGTCACGCGCATCGTCTATACCAGCAGTGTGGCGACCCTGGCCCCGCGTGGCGACGGGTCCGCGGCCGACGAAACCAGCTCCCTCGGCGCGGCGCAGGCCATCGGTGCCTATAAGCGCAGCAAAGTGGTCGCCGAAAGGCTGGTCCGGTCCATGGTGGCCGAGCGCGGCCTG
>JBGPNG010000007.1:0-12445 GCA_041487395.1 Dongiaceae bacterium | reverse complement strand
GTTCCAGAGGCTGCGGTACTCGGGCCGGGGGGCGTAGCGGAAGCCGCGGGCGGCCTGGTCGGAGAGGCCGTGAACCGGCAACGCCGCCTCCATCGTGTGGGTGGCGGGATCGTAGAGGGCCATCCCGCAGATGGGGGCCCCGATGAGGCCGGCCAGCCGCGTGGTGACCATTCGGTTGAAGTCCGCAGGCTCCGCGATCAGCGACCAGTCGCGCCCGATCTCGTGCAGCCGCGCCAGGTCCCGGGCTCGAGCCTGGGCCTCCTCCCGGCTCGTCATCAGCTCGTCGTGGAGCGACTTGAGGCGCAGGAAGGCCCGCACCTTGAGGATCAGGGCGGGGGTGTCCACCGGCTTGTGCAGGAAGTCGTCAGCCCCCGCCTCGTAGCCCCGCCGGACCGCCGTCGGGTCGCCGAAGGCGGTGAGCATGATGATCGGCAGGTAGGGGCCATGGGCCTCCCGGACGCGCTGGCAGGCCTCGTAGCCGCTCATGCCGGGGAGCCGGATGTCCAGCAGGACGAGGTCGAAGCTCCCGGTTTCGAGGCGCTCCAACCCCTGTTCCCCGGACTCTGCCTGGCGCGCCTGGTAACCGTGGAGGTTCAGCAGGTCGACGAGCGTCTTCCCGACGAGGGCGTCGTCTTCGATGACCAGGATCTCGGCCATTGGGAGGAGGGACCTAGGCGCGCCCGGTGGCGTCGGGAATGGCGTCTGAAGAAAAGCTACCCCGCCACCGAGTGAGCAAGCGGCGCGGGGCGCGCCGCAGGTAGTTGCAAGGCGCAAGGCTATGGCGGCACCCGATGTGTATTCCCCGGGGCTTAGGACGGGGCTTTCCGATCTTGTCGATTGAATATGTAGCCACGTGAGACGAACCTCCCGCGGCCAGCCTCCCTGCTGCTGCCGCTCGCCGCCATGGTCGGCCTCGCCGTCGGCTTGATCTTCTATCGCCACGGATCGGCGGCACCTCATCCCTTCTCCGACCGTACGCCCGACCAATTACTTGGCGATCAATCACTTGGCGAATATCCGCCCTGTCAGAAGCGGCCCGCCTGAAAATCGGCGACCGCCTGATGAAGCTCGGCCGTGGTGTTCATGACGAAGGGGCCGTATTTGGCGACCGGCTCCTTCAAGGGCCGGCCGGCCAGAAGCAAGAGCCGCGCCGGTTTCCCGCCCGCGCGCGCCCGGAACGAGGCACCGGGGCCTAGCAGGCCGAGTTGGCCGCGCGCGAGCGTGCGCGCCTCGCTCGCCGGCCCTACGGTCGCGCTGCCTTCACAGACATAGGTGACGGCGTTGTCGTCCGCGGCCAGAACGGCCTCGAAACCGGCGCCGGCGGGAAGCTCCACGTCGAGAAACAGAGGTGCCGTCGCTTTGGGCGCGACGGGGCCGCGCAAGCCGCCGAAGGCACCGGCGACGACCTTGATGGCGACGCCCTCGGCCGTCTTGGCGATCGGCAGATCGGCTGCCGGAATATCCCGATAGCGCGGCTCGCCCATCTTGTCCCTGGCCGGGAGATTGATCCAGAGTTGGAAGCCCCACATCAACCCGTCCTGCTGTTCCGGCATCTCCGAATGAACGATGCCGCGCGCGGCCGTCATCCACTGCACGCTACCGGGGCCGAGCAATCCTTTGTTGCCCTTGTTGTCGTGATGCCGCATGCGCCCAGCGAGCATATAGGTCACCGTCTCGAAACCGCGATGGGGATGATCGGGAAAGCCGGCGAGATACGCCGCCGGATCGTCCGAGCGGAATTCATCCAGCATCAGAAAGGGATCGAGATCGGGCAGCGCCTGCGTCCCGATGACCCGCGTCAGTTTCACGCCGGCGCCGTCGCTGGTGGGCTGGCCCGCCAGTACGCGCAGCACGCGCCGCGGCTCGGCCGTTCCCGGCTCAGTCGTCGCGGTGAGGGAGGTCTGATTGGCCATTTTTGCTCTCCTTTGCGGGATCGGGCCTCCCGCCATCGTCGGCGAGGCGGGGTCCGAAATTCAGCCCCCGATATGGACCCGAGGCGCATTGCCCGCAAGAGGCGAGAGATTGCTTACTCGGCTGGCAGGCTTGGTTCGAGGGCATTGGCTGGCGCCCGCCAAAGACGCGGAACGAGACCTATGACGACTGCAGTCTCGCCCCCGACGCGGCCGCCTGGTGCGGGCGAGCGCCTTCGAGGTGCTGAATCCAAAGGCTATTTTCTCGTCGAGCCGCGCCGGCGTGCTACCGACGAGACCAGGGCCTTCGTGGACTGGCTACACAACCTGGCCGCTGCCGACAGTCCGTCCACAGAAGCGAGGTCGCGCCGCGGCTGAGATCGTCAGCGCCGGCGCGCGATGACGACGCCCAGAAGAATAAGGACGGTGGCGATGGCGAGCGCCGGCGTCGGCCGTTCGCCCAGAAAAAAGAAGGCGAGGAGGAGGACCGAGAGCGGCTGCATGAACTGGATCGTGCCCATGCGGGCAATCCCGCCGTGTCCCAGCGCCCAATACCAGCCGATATAGCCGATGATCGAAGTAACCAAGGCGAGGAAAACAATGGCGCCCCAGGCAAGAAAACTGGCCTCGGGCAGCGACCAGCCGTTGGTGAGAGGAAGGGCCGGCGCCATGACAATGGTCGCGGCGGCAATCCCCCAGAGCGTGGCGCCGAGGCTGGCGTAGCGTGCCTGGGTCAGCCGCGCGCCCGCGACATAGCCGGAGGCGGCCAGCACGCTCGCCAGCAGGATCAGCAGATCGCCGAGCATCGAGGAAGCAGCCGCACCCGCCGACGCCCGGCTCGTCACCAACACCACCTCGCCGGTAAGAGCGATGGCGCAGCCGAACCACCAGCGGCCGGCGGGCCGCCGACGTTCAACGGCCGCCGCCACGAGCCCGGTAAAGATCGGCAACACCGCCAGGATCAGGCCGCCATGCATGGCCGAGGTCATGCGTTGCCCGAAGCTGAAAAGGATGGGGAAGGCGATGAAGCCGCAGAAGGCGGAAAGGCCGAAGGCGAGGCGATGTTCGCGGTCCGGCAGCGCGATGCGAAAGGCAAGGGCCAGCGGGACCGCGGCCAAGCCGCCCAGGATAGTGCGCGCCATGCCGATGAACAGCGGATCGATCTCCCGCGTCGCGATCTTGGTCAGGACCGGAGAAGCGCCCCACACCATCACGACCGCAAGCGCAACCGCGAGCGGAAACCAGCCCGCGCCACGTTCCGTCGTCATGATCCTGAACCCCGGTCCACCCCTGTTCGCCTAAGGCAAGCCGGGATCGGCCGCAATGTCATCGCTGCCCGCGGCCGCCACAGCGTGGTTTTGCCCCTGCCCACCCCTTGACGAAAGCCGCTGAGTGGTGGGAACTGGCTGCGGCCAGACAATGACCGATCTTCTCGACCCCAAGCGGCTTCTCCTGCTTCTCGGCCTCGCCCTGTTCCTGGGCCTCGCCTATGAGGGGTTCTATCACGCCATGACGCGCAAGCCGCCGGGCGGAATTCGTACATTCCCCTTGCTGGCCCTGATCGGCGCCGGGCTCTATGCGATCGAGCCCAGGCAGGCTCTCGCCTTCATCGCCGGCCTTCTGGTGCTGGGCATCTGGCTTTTCAGCTATTGCCGAGCCGTGCTGACGGCGCGCAGCGTCGGCGAGCCAGGGGATGGGGACGGGCTTGTCGTTCCGCTCGCCAATCTGGTCGCCTATGTACTGGGCCCGATTACGCTTCTAGCGCCCAGCTGGTTTTCGGTCGGCCTCACGGTCGCCGTCGTTCTGTTGGTCGGTGCGCGCGAACGCCTTCACGCCTTTGCCTATCGCGTGCCCGGCAAGGAAATCATCACGCTGGGCAAGTTCCTGATTCTCAGCGGCATCGTGCTGCCCTTGCTGCCGGACGAGCCGGTGACGAACTGGACCGCCATCACGCCCTATCAGGTCTGGCTCGCCGTCGTCGCGGTTTCGGCCCTCTCCTACGGCAGCTATCTGGCGCAGCGCTATCTACCGATCGGCGGCAGCATCATTTTCGCCTCCATCCTGGGCGGGCTCTATTCCTCGACGGCGACGACGGTCGTACTGGCGCGGCGCCTGCATGGCGCCGAAGGCAAGGCCTTGCCGGAGATGAAGACCGGCATCCTGCTGGCGACGGCACTCATGTACCTGCGCCTGGGCGTCATGATCGCCATCTTCAATCTGCCGCTCGCCCGGATGCTGGCGCCGGCCTTGGCCGTCCTGCTGCTGTTGGCTCTGGCACTCGCCTTGCTGCTTCATGGCGGAATTCACAGCGCCGGCAGCGCCCCGCTGGCCAGCGCCAATCATCCGGCCAACCCGCTGGAGCTTTCGGCCGCCGCGGTCTTCGCCATTTCCTTCGTCGTCGTCAGCCTGGCATCGACCTGGGCGAAGACGGTCATCGGTTCCAGCGGATTGCTTTGGCTCGCCGGTGTCGTCGGCGTGACGGACATCGATCCCTTCGTCCTCAATCTGGCCCAAGGCGGGCTCAGCGGCGAAACCACGCAGATCCTGATGATCGCCGTATTGATCGCGGCATCTTCCAACAACCTGCTGAAAGCAGGCTATGCGCTGGGCTTCGCGGGCGCTCGCCGCGGATGGGCCCCGGCCGCGGCGCTGTTGGGCCTCTCGGCCGCCGGCTTCGCGATCGCCGCATGGCTCTGGTAATTCGCCACCTTCTCCTGTTGGTGGGAATAAGCTTCGTCTCGATCATCTCGGGGCCGGCGTTCGCGGCCGCGCCCTCTCTGACCATCGAAATCGGCGGGACAACCCGCAGCCTCACCCGCGATGAATTGCTGAACAGCCCGGCGGCCGTCGACATCGATGTTCCCCGTGACATCTCATATGGCAGGCCCATGCATTATCGGGCGGTGCCCATGGATATTCTGCTCGAGGGCCTCGATCTGGCGCGCGACCGGATTCTGGAAGCGGTGGCGAGCGACGGATTTATCGGCCTGCTGCCGGTCGATCTGGTCCTTCACCCGTCGCCTGTCGCCGCGCGCGCCTATTTGGCGATCGAGCCCGCGCATGCGCCCTGGCCGATGCTGCCGGGCAAGGCCGTGAGCGCCGGCCCGTTCTATATTGTCTGGCTGCGACCCGAGGCCTCGGGCATTCGCAGCGAACAATGGCCGTTGTTCGTGACGTCGATCCGCGGCGCCGATTCGCCGGCCAAACGCTGGCCGGCGCTGGGCGTCGACCCCGCATTGCCCTCGGACGACCCCATCCGCGCCGGTCAGACCCTGTTCGTCACCCAATGTCTCGTCTGTCACAAAATGAACGGGGCCGGCAGCGCCGATGTCGGTCCCGACCTCAATCTGCCCGAAAACCCCACCGAATATTTCAAGCCGGCAACACTCGCGCGCTACATCCGCCTTCCCGCCGCGGTCAGGCGCTGGCCCAAGATGCAGATGTCGGGTTTCGCCGCAGAGGCGATGAGCGACCGAGAGATCAACCTCATCATTGCCTATCTGCAGCAAATGGCTGGGCGCAAGGCCGCACCTTAGCGACGCGGTACGCCCGTTCGAACCGCTCCACGCCAGGGTTGGGCGTGCATTGCGCCATGCTTGGGCGCGCGGTCAAAGTCGGCTTTCGCGCGTTGCTAGTCTGCAAGCAACTCACGGGACCGTGAGCTGCCTTGATCGCCGATTACGAATATGTGAAACACCCGCACGATTGATCGGCAAGCGGGGGCCGCATAACATCACCAATGAAAGCGAGCCGCTTCGCCACTTTCAGCAAGGACCCGACCATTCCAGCCGGCAATCTATCGACAGCGGCATTGCACAGATCGCGAGGGGTATCATGAATCATGAGATTGCGCATTCGAATGCCAAGGAGATAGCCGATCGCGTTCTGGCCCCGGCCGCCAGGCAGAACGACAAGGAAGGTCGGTTCTCGACGGAGGGTGTCGATGCGCTCGGGCAGGCCGGGCTGCTCGGGCTGATGCTGCCGGTCGAGCTGGGCGGCTCGGGCCTCGGCCCATCGACGTTTGCGGCCGTCACCGCGACGCTTGCCGAAGCGGACGCATCGGTTGCGATGGTCTATCTCATGCATGTGTGTGCCGCTGCGACGATCGCCGCAGCTCGACCGGGCGCCGCCGTCGCACAGACGTTGAAAGAGATCGCCGGCGGCCGCCATCTGTCCACGCTCGCGTTCAGCGAAGCCGGCTCGCGCAGTCACTTCTGGGCGCCCGTCTCGCGTGCGCGCCGAAACGGGGCAGGTGTCCGGATCACAGCCAAGAAATCCTGGGTGACGAGCGCCGGCCACGCGCAGAGCTACGTCATCTCGTCGCTTGCGCCCGAAGGGACGAGTCCCACCGATTCGGCGCTCTTCCTTGTTTTGGCGGGCGCGCGCGGGCTGTCGGTCGCAGGCCCCTGGGACGGTCTGGGGCTGCGGGCCAACGCCTCCGCGCCGATGACACTTGACGATTGTGAGGTTCCGTCCGGTCTCCAGCTCACGGACGACGGCGCGGGCTTCCAGGCGATGCTGACGGTCGTGTTGCCGATGTTCAATCTTGGGACGACTGCCGTAGCGCTGGGAATTTGCCGTGCGGCAGTGACGGGGACGGCGACGCATCTCAAGAGCGCCCGGTTCGAGCATCTGGGCCAGAGCCTGGGCGAAAGCCTGCCGACGCTGCGCGCGCTGCTCGCAACGATGCAGATCGACACGGATGGTCTCTCGGCGCGCATCGACGATCTGATCGATCACCTCGAGCGACCGCGGGACACGACGACGCTACGCGTGCTCGAAAGCAAGGCTGCGGCAGGAGAGGTGGCCATCAGCGTCACCTCGGCGGCGATGCGGGCGTGCGGCGGATCGGCGTTCTCGAAGCATATGAACGTCGAGCGACTGTTCCGCGATGCCCATGCGGGAGCCGTCATGGCGCCGACGGGCGATGTCCTGCGCGAGTTCATTTCGAGGGCGGTCCTGGGAATGCCGCTCTTTTGACCCCGAAAACACGGCAACGAGCGGGCGGTGCGGGGCCGAAGCCCTTATCGACCGAATGACCCCATTCGCTCAGAACTCATGCCGATGAGAGGATTACCATGAGCCGAACAATCTGGGTGGGAGCCGTTGCATACGATCCGAAGGTGGTGACGATCTGGGAAGGCATGCGTCGCTATTTTGTCGAGGAGGCGCGTCTGCCTGTGGAGGTCGTGCTGTTCCTGAGCTACGAGTCCCAGGTGCAGGCCCTCCTCGGTTCGCCTGACGATCCTATGCCGCGCATCGACATCGCATGGAACACAAACCTTGCCTATCTGCAGACCGATGAGTGGAGCGGCCATCGTTGTCGGCCGATCGCCATGCGTGACACCGATCTCGGCTGGACGACGAAGATCGTCGCGGTGAGCGGAGGTCCCGTAGCTACGCTTGCCGATCTTAGCGGTCGCACACTGGCGCTCGGCAGCCGCGACAGCGGCCACGCAGCGATCCTGCCGGTTCACTTTCTGGAGCGCCAAGGCTTGGTAGAGGAACAAGATTATCGGACGCTGCGCTTCAACAGCGACGTCGGCAAGCATGGCGACACCGGCAGAAGCGAGGCCGAAGTCATTCGTGCGGTCCTCGACGGCCGGGCCGATGCCGGCGCAATCGGCAGCCCGTTCTGGAAGGCGGTGCACAGCGAGCGCCTGGTGCCGGAGGGCGCGCTGCGCGAGATCTGGACTTCACCGCCGTACAATCACTGCATGTTCACCGCCCGGCCCGATCTCGACCGGGCACTCGAGCGGCAGTTCGCGGATGCCCTGTCGGGGATGAGCTACGACAATCCCAACCACCGTGTCGTGCTCGACGCCGAGGGACTCCGCCGCTGGGTGGCGCCGCACCTCGATGGATATGAATCGCTGCGCGAAGCGTCAGCGCAGCAGGGTTTGTTCAAGCGCCCGGTTGCGAAGTCGATCGAGGCATGAAGGGAGTTCGGCGCTCAGCGCGTTTTTCTGGCGCCGGACGTCACGCGCAATTGAAGATCGTCGCCAATCGGCGCTGATGCTCGCTTTCCCGCTCGAAGGCGCGACGCACCGCAGCGAAGGACTCGGCAAGCGGAAAGATGTCGCGGGTGACGAGCAGGTCGGCGTCCTCGGCTCCTACGGGATGCCAGCAGACACCTTCGGCCGTGATCGTGACTTCAGGCACCAAATCTGCGCGCGCCAGCGCGACTCCCTGGGTGGCGAAACCGCGCAGCGCAATGCGGCGGATCACCCGGTTCTCCTCGTCGATTTTCTGGGCATCGAGGAAGCGACGGAACTCCTCCGCCTCGCCATCGGTAGAAACGGTGGCCGCCAGACGTACCCGAAACCCCTCGGCGCGCGCGCGTCCTATGCCTCTCCATGCGCGCGCCCATGTGCCTCGTCCGCGATGGCGGTCGTGTCGCTCCGGCGTCGGGCTGTCGAGGCTGATCTGCAGCGTCACGCGATCGCGCGGCAACGAGCGGAGCGTTTCGAGGCGCCGCCCGGCAAACAGCATGCCGTTGGTGAGTACCGTCGTCGGCGCGGCGGCGGCGCAAGCAACCAGGATCTCGCCGATGTCCTCGAGCAGAAATGGCTCGCCCCCGGTCACGAAGATTTCGCTGACGCCGAGTTCGGCTGCCTCGCGGGCGATCCGCCGCACACGTTCGAGGCCGAGCGCCCGTCGTGGCGCTTTGGGCGAAGAGCGCACGCAGCAATAGTCGCAATGCAAGTTGCAGTCGAAATTCGTGTAGAGCCAGAGGCGCGAGCCGACAGGGCGATCGGCTTCGGCAATTTCGGGAGCCTCTCCGTAGCGCACCACCCAGCGCTTGCGGCCCGCCTCCACGGTCGTATCGACCAGAGTATTGCGGGTGAAGCGACACCAGGCCTCAAGATCGGCGCCGACGCTAGCCTCGCTGCTGATGACAGCCACGAGATCGCCCGGGCGACTGCCGCGCAGCGCAGCTATCAGTTCTGGCAGCAGGCCAGAGGCAAATGTTTTGGTGCCGGCGTCGAGTTCGATACTCGCTCTTGTTCCCATGCCTTATACTATCTCTGGCTGTCTCTATGGTAAATCGCCGCGCTCGACTTGAAAAGGCTCACCAGACAGTACGTCACCAAATTCAGACAACCGATCACACAGCGCCCGGACTACCCCAACGATCCCACTTCGCGACATCGGATGTGGTCAACAGTAGCGACAGGTCCCCAGGTCGAAGATCACGAAACCGTGAATGCTTTCGAGCCGTTTGACGCCGCCTAGGAATTGAATCAACGGTCGTAGGCTTGTGAGAATACCCTCGAACAACACTCGTCATCGAGGATAGAAAGAAGATAATGCGCAACCTCGACTTTTGCCGACGGATCGCGGGTCGCCCGTCGCTACTTGTCGCGATCGCGGCGGAGCGTCAGCCAACGTCATGCATCGGGCAAAAGGCTGATGGCGCACGGCACTGCAATACAGCATTTACATGCATCGCTTGATCGAGCCGGCCCTGCAGTCGGATCTGAACGAAGGCTCCTGCGCCTTTGTCATGATGGCGAAGGCGCCCCGGGTCGGCGCGGTGAAGACTCGCCTCACCCCCTTGCTGACCATCGCAGAGGCAGCCACCCTCAGCCGCTGCTTCATCCGCGATATGGCGGCAAACATCGGGGAGCTGACCGACGATCGGCGCCACGTCGGGGTCGTCGCTTTTACCCCGGCCGGCGACGAAGCCGTCTTCTCTGACCTGCTGCCGAGCCGGTTCTATCTGTTGATCCAGCGCGGGACAGATCTGGGCGAGCGCCTGCGGCAAGCGGCAGAGGACCTGTTCTCGGCGGGCTGCGGTGCCGTCTGCCTGATCAACTCGGACAGCCCGACGCTTCCCCGATCCATTCTGAGCGATGCGGCAGCGGAACTCCGGCCCCCGGGCGACCGGGTCGTGCTCGGCGAGGCCACCGATGGGGGCTATTACCTGATCGGCCTGAAGAAGCCGCAGGCGCATCTTTTTCACCAGATCGATTGGAGCACGCCGCGCGTTTTTGCCCAGACGGTCGCGCGTGCCAACGAGATCAAGCTGGATGTGGCACGGCTTCCGACCTGGTACGATGTCGACGATTGGGCATCGCTGCTGCTGCTTTACGAAGAGCTTCTCCACCCCAGCCGCCCGGCAACGGATGGCCAGGTATCGGGGTATGGAGCCCCGTTTACCTCGCAGTTTCTGCGCCGGCTTGCCGTCGAGAACCGTGCGGTCGGCCTTCTCCTTGCCGAGGCATTGCCGGAGCTACGCGTCTATTGAAGATCGGGGGGCACCGGCTGGCTTTGGTACTTCTCGGCGCCGGGTTGCTCCTACTGCATGGTGTTGGCCTCTATTTGCAGACTCAAGCGAGCTTCGATGGCGTCGTCGCCATCGCTCTGGCCGAAGGGGTGATCTATCTGGCGGCGGTCTTTTGCGTGACGCGGCTCAAGGCGAGCCGACGTGCCGTCGCCTTCATACTGTTGACGGCGGCATTGCCGCGGATCGGCACGGTCGTCTTTCCACCTTATCTTTCATCCGACGTCTATCGCTATGTTTGGGACGGGCGGGTGCAAGGTGCCGGGATCAATCCCTATCGCTACATACCCGCCGACGACGCCCTGAAATCCCTTCGCGACGATGCGATCTATCCGAATATCAACCGCGCCGGCTATGCCCATACGATCTATCCGCCGGCGGCGCAAATGATCTACTTCGCGGTCACTCGGTTCAGCGAACGCGTAACCGGCATGAAGCTGGCCATGCTTGTTTTCGATGTGGCAACGATGGGACTTCTCGCGATTCTGCTTCAAGGTCTTGGCGCGTCGCCCGTTCGGGTGCTGATCTATGCCTGGCACCCGCTTACTCTGTGGGAGATTGCCGGCAGCGGCCATGTCGATGCCGTCGTGGTCGCTTTTCTCTCACTCGCCCTGCTGGCCCGTCAACGACGCATGGCGGGGCTTGCCGGGGCTGCCATTGCCCTCGGTACGCTGGTGAAGTTTTTCCCGCTCGTCATTGCTCCGGCGGTCTATCGGCGCGGGGATTGGCGACTGCCGGCAACCTTCGTCATGACGGCCGTTGCCCTCTATCTGCCGTATCTGTCAGCTGGCCGCCAGGTGCTTGGCTTCCTGCCCAACTACCTGGGCGAGGAACGGCTGACATCCGGCTCTGGATTTTATCTCCTGAGCCTGCTGTCTTTTCTCAGCGGACGATCCGATTTGCCGACCGCCCCATATCTAGCGGCGGCGGCACTAATTCTCGCCTGTGTCGCACTCTTCGTCTCATTCCGCCGGTGGCCAGCCGATAACGGTTACCTCGTCGGGTCGCTCATTCTGGCGATCCTGTTCTTCGTGCTGGTAACGCCGCATTATCCTTGGTACTTCCTCTGGTTACTGCCCCTGCTCTGTCTCGTGTCCTATTGGCCGGCGCTGCTTCTGACCACCGCCAGTTTCATTCTTTACGCATATTTGGAGAACCGGACGCCGGCCCGGGAGTTTCTGGTCAATACTTTGTTATATGGATCTTTCCTGCTTGCAGCGCTGATTCATCTGTGGGTTCATCGTTGGCGCCCAGCCGTGGCGGCGCGGGCGAAATCGTAAGCGAGGGCGAGATGGCGAGATCGGGCCCTTCGACGGCAGCAGCACTTCCATCGCAACACTATTTCGAGCGGGCAGGCGATGTCCTGGGGCCGGTTGCGGATGCCGAGCCGGTCTGCCTCTATCTGGAGACGACCAATCGGTGCAACCTTCTCTGCACGACCTGTCCGCGCACCTTCGAGGATCTCGAGCCGCCAGCGGATATGAGTTGGGATCTGTTCACCTCGATTGTCGACCAGTTTCCCAAGATCGCCCGGGTCGTGCTGCACGGCGTCGGCGAGCCGATGATGGTGCGTGAGCTGCCGCGGATGATCCGCTACCTCAAGGACCGGAACACCTATGTCCTGTTCAATACCAACGGCACCCTGCTGACCCGCAAACGCGCCCTAGAACTCATCGATGCGGGCTTGGACGAGCTGCGCGTCTCGCTGGATGCCGCCGAGCCCCGTGCCTTCGAGCTCGTGCGCGGCCGGGACATGTTCGATCGGATTGTCCGCAACGTCAGGACATTCACCGATCTGCAGCGCGAGAAAGGGATCGATACCCCAAGAGTTTCACTCTGGTTGACCGGTCTCAAGGAAACCATAGGCCAATTGCCAGCGTTCGTGCGCCTGGCCCATGAACTCGGGGTCCGCGAGGTGTATCTGCAGCGCCTGGTCTATTTCCCCGACGGGCAGGGCCTGGCGCGAAGCCAATCCGCCCTGTTCGAGCATCTCGACGAAGCGGAGGCCGAAGCGATCCACGAAGCGGAGATTCTAGCGGCCAGCCTTGGGCTGGCGTTCAATGCTTCGGGCGCCACGGAGCCCGGCACAAGCCTCAAGAAGAAGGAGGCGGACCAGCCCTGGTCATTGTGTCGGCGGCCATGGACCTTGATGTATTTCACCGCTCATGGCCGCGCGCTTCCTTGTTGTATCGCCCCTTTCTCGATGCGCGGCTATGACAGTTTTACCCTGGGCAACGCCACCCAACAG
>JBGPNG010000006.1:0-12890 GCA_041487395.1 Dongiaceae bacterium | reverse complement strand
GCGGTCACTGCCCACCCTGCCTGCGTGGGCAGGAAAATCTTTGCGAGAACATCGCCGACGGCGGCATCATGGGCTTCCACCGCGATGGCTTGGCCGCGCAATATGTCCGCCTGCCGGCCCGCCAGACGATCCCGGTTCCCCCCGGCATCGATTGGGCGCAGGCGGCCACGGCGCCCGTGACCTTCGCCACCGTCCAGCACATGCTGTTCGACAACGCCGAGCTTCTCGCCGGCGAAACCATCCTGGTCCATGCCGCGGGCAGCGGCGTCGGCACCACCGCCGTGCTGATGGCCAAGGCCGCCGGCGCCCGGGTGCTGGCGACCGTCGGCAGCGACGACAAGATAGGGCGCGTCGAGGCGCTGGGCGCCGATGCGGTCTTGAACTACCGCAAGGACCGTTTCGAAACCTGGGCCCGCCGGCAGACCGGCAAGAAGGGTGTCGATGTGGTGTTCGAGCATGTCGGGCCCGACACCTGGGCCGGAAGCCTGTTGGCCCTCAAGCGCGGCGGACGGCTCGTTACCTGCGGCTCGACCAGCGGCATCACGGCGGAGACGAACCTGTTTCAGATCTTTCAGCAGCAGATCCGCATCATCGGCTCCTTCGGCGCCAACTTCCGCAACGTCGCCGAAGGGCTCGCCAAGATCGCCTCGCGCGAGGTCTTGCCGGTCATCGACAGCGTGATCGAGCTTGCCGATTTCGGGCAGGGCCTGAAACGCATGGCCGAGCGCGCGGTCATCGGCAAGATCATCGTTCGTATTCCCTAAAGAATGCGCCCCTCGAACGGGTGCCGGCCGGCCCGGTCGTCGATCTCCACCACCCACAGATCGGGGTCGCGGCCCACGGCTCGCGCGATATAGGCATCGGCTTCGGATTCGGCGACACCCTTGCCCTCGAAGGCGGCGAGCCAGCCGAGCGCCCCGTCGGCCCCGCGGGCCTGGGTCAGAACGCGGCAGCCGAGGTCGCGCTGATTGAGTTTCAGCAGAACACTGCCACCCATCGCTTCGCCGCGATGGACCACGACGGCAGCGATCCCGTCGATGTCGAGGCGGCGCAGATGCGCGTGGAGCCAGAGTTCGGTTGGCAGGCGTTCGTCGGTCATCGCGCTCGCGGCCTCGTTTCGCGAGGGAGCTTATCATCCGACCACCGGCGTGTTGCAAATCCTTGCGCGCTATGCGATCAACGCGCCGGACTCAGATGCCCAGGGAAACGGCGTAGCGAGCCAGCATGGCGAAAGTTGCGTTGATCACGGGCGTCACGGGCCAAGACGGCGCCTATCTGGCGCGCCTGCTTCTTGCCAAGGGCTATCGGGTTTTCGGCACCGAACGCTCTGACCAATCGGTCGGGCGCGCCCGTCTCGAATGGCTCGGCATCGGCGGCGACCTTGCGATCTCGCAACTCGAGTTGACCGATTCCGGCCAGATCCAACGCGTGCTTGATCGTGTGGCCCCGGACGAGATCTACAATCTCGCCGCCCAGAGCTTCGTCCATTCCTCCTTCGAGCAGCCGATTCATGCCGGCGAGGTGACTGGCCTCGCCGTTGCGCGAATCCTGGAGGCGCTTCGCAACAGCGGTGCCAAGGCCCGTTTCTATCAGGCCTCGACGTCGGAATTGTTCGGCAATGCGCGCCTTTCACCGCAAGACGAGGAAACGCCGTTCCATCCGCGCAGCCCCTATGCGATCGCCAAGCTCTATGCCCACCACATTACGGTCAACTACCGCGAGGCCTTCGGACTGCATGCCTCTTGCGGGATCCTGTTCAATCACGAATCGCCGCTGCGCCCGCCGCAGTTCATCACTCGCAAGGTGACGCTTGCGTTCGCGCGTATGGCGCTGGGCCAGCAGAATTCGCTCGAGGTCGGCAATTTGGAGGCGGCGCGCGATTGGGGCTTCGCGGGCGATTACGTCGACGGCATGTGGCGCATGGTGCAGCTCGAGGTCGCGGAAGACTACGTGCTTGCCACGGGCAAAGCGCATACCGTGCGCCAGCTGATCGAGACGGCGGCGGCTTGCGTCGATTTAGAAATCGACTGGCGTGGCGAGGGGGTGTCGACCGAAGGGCTGGATCGACGAACCGGCCAAACCCTCGTCCGAATCAACCCGGCCTTTTACCGTCCGGCCGATATTCACCTGACCGTGGGCAATGCGGCCAAGGCGGCGGCCAAGCTTGATTGGCGCCCCAGCGTCGGTTTCGACGAGCTGGTTCGTATGATGATAGACGCCGATCTCGCGGCATTGCGCAGCGGACGCGCCATCATTTGACGAAGGACCTTGACTTAAGTCGTGGCACAAGACGGTCTGGCCCGCCTCGGCCGCGCGATCTAATATCCGCCCCATGACCGATGCCCAAAGCGCTACCGACAACGAGCCGGAAGACCCCCATGGCCTCATCCGTCAGGTCCTGGCCATGGGCGAGGAATTTCCCGGCCCCGCCGGCGACGTGTTGTTGTCCTGGTTGCTCGATCTCAAGGATCGCACCGATCCGGCCGCGGCGGCGGGGCGGCTGATCGAGCGCCACGGGCTGGCTGGACCGCCCTTCCCGTCCGGACCACTCGGTGAGCTTGTTCGGCTGCTGCACGAAACGGCCCGCTATTCGCCCGAACGGCTGATCGAACTCAGCGGCCGGCGGCGCGGCGGTCACCGTGGGCGTTCCAAGACCCGCGACTAGTAAAATTTACTAGAGCAGGCCGGCGCCGATGCTGACCGCCAGCGCCAGAATCACCGTATTGAAGAAAAACGACAGCACGCCATGGGCGAGCGTCAGCCGGCGCAGCTGGGCCGAGGCCACCTGGACATCCGAAACCTGACAGGTCATTCCGACAACGAAGGCGTAGTAGGTAAAATCCCAATAGTTGGGCTCTCTTTCGCCCGGAAAAATCAACCCGCCCTCCGGCACGCCATAGAAGAGATGAGCGTAGTGAAGGGCAAAAACCGTATGGATAAGCGACCATGAGCCGAGCACGGTCAGCGTCGCGAGCATGAGGCGAAGCGTGGGGTGGTCGGGCAAGGCGCCACCAGCGCCGTGCAGACTGACCGCGAGCCCGAACAGGCTCACGCAAGAGGCGAGAATCACCAACACCATCATAACCGACGTCCGGGTATCGAGCCGCGCGGCGCGCCGTCGGATCGAATCGATGCTGCGGTCGGATATGACCCGGTAGGTCAGAAAGAGAAAGCAGATCACGGCCGCGTTCCAGGCGAGAATGGCGCTGAGCGAGGCCGGCCAGATTTGCCGCAACCCCACCTCTGCAACGAGGCCGACGAAGGCGGCACCGACGAGCCGGGGCCCGGAAGACCAGGGCCGACGCCAGCCCTTGGCGAGTTCTTGCGACATGATCCGACTTTGGCGCCCTTCCGGCCCACGCGCCAGTGCGTTCGCAAAATCGTCACACTCGCGGAGCTAAGCTTGGCGGAAATTCAAGGGCCTCCACCTAGACTCTGGAGCGAGCGGATCTCACCGCCAACGAGGAAAAACCAGGGCGGCCAGGCGAAGAAGGGCACGGCGACAATTATTCCGGCGTTGCGCTATCGCGATGCGTCCACAGCCATCGATTGGCTATGCCGGGCCTTCGGTTTCGAGAAGCATCTCGCCGTGCGGGGGAGGCCGGCAAGATCGCCCATGCCCAGCTCACCTTCGGTAACGGCATGATCATGCTGGGATCCGGGCATGGCGGACGCGCCTATCCCTGTCGCGGCCCCGAGGGGCATGTCTGGAACTTCGGGGACTACGATCCCTGGCAAGACGAGTAAGTCTCCGGCCTGCCGAACGTCGAATTCAGACAACGCCGAGCTTTTTGCCGGCGGCCGTGAAGGCACCGATCGCGCGGTCGAGATCGGCGCGGCTATGGGCGGCCGAGATCTGTACCCGGATGCGGGCCTGGCCCTTCGGCACCACAGGATAGAAGAATCCAATGGCATAGATCCCGAGATCGAGGAGCGCCGCCGATAACTGCTGAGCCAGCGTCGATTCATACAGCATGACCGCGACGATGGGATGCTCGCCTGGCTTGATGTCGAATCCGGCCTTGCGCATGCCGCCGCGAAAATAGGCCGTGTTGTCCCGCAGCGTGGCGCGCAGATCGTCCGACTTGTCCAGCAGTTCGAAGGCCGCGACGGCCGCGCCCGCGATGACCGGGGGCAAGGTGTTGGAAAAGAGATAGGGCCGAGAGCGCTGGCGCAGCATGGTAACCACCTCGCGCCCGGCAGCCACGAAGCCGCCCGAGCCGCCGCCCAGGGCCTTGCCCAGGGTCGAGGTCAGGATGTCGATTTTGCCTTCGACGCCGCAATGCTCCGGCGAACCGCGGCCCCGCCTGCCCACGAAACCCGTGGCGTGAGAATCGTCGACCATGACCAACGCGTCATGCTCGCGGGCAATGGCCACGATTTTGTCCAGGGGTGCGATGTCGCCATCCATGCTGAAGACGCCGTCGGTGGCGATCAGCCGCGTACGGGCGTCCTTCGCCTCGACAAGTTGGGCTATCAGATCATCCATATCCGCATGGCGATAGCGATATCGGCGCGCCTTGCAGAGGCGAATACCGTCGATGATGGAGGCATGATTGAGGGCATCGCTGATGATGGCGTCCTGCTCGTCGAGGAGGGTTTCGAACAGCCCGCCATTGGCATCGAAGCAGGAGGAATAAAGGATCGCGTCTTCCATGCCCAGGAAGCGGGCGATCTCGTGTTCGAGCTGTTTGTGGAGATCCTGCGTTCCGCAGATGAAACGCACGGAAGCAAGCCCGAAGCCATGGTCGTCCAGCGCCTTGTGCGCGGCGGCCAGGATCTTCGGATGATTGGCCAGGCCCAGATAGTTGTTGGCGCAGAAGTTCAAGACCGCGCGCCCCGGGGCCACCCGGATATGGGCGCCCTGCGGGCCGAGGATGGCCCGCTCCTCCTTGAAGAGCGAGTCCTGCCGGATGCGCTCGATCTCGGCCGTCAGGCGTTGATTGAGGGTCATGGCTTCCGCGCTGTCTCTTTCACTGCCAGGAGCAGACGACTTTACCGCACTGGCCGCTCGCCATCAGGTCGAAGCCCTTCTGGAAATCCTCGATGGGGATTTCGTGGGTCAGGACAGGCCGGAGGTCCAGGCCTCCCAGCACCATCTGGGTCATCTTGTACCAGGTCTCGAACATCTCGCGGCCATAGATGCCCTTGAGATGCAATCCCTTGAAGATGACCTGGTCCCAGTCGATGCGCGTATCCGACGGCAGGATGCCAAGCAAGGCCACCCGCCCGCCATGAAACATATGGTGCAGCATGTCGTTGAAGGCCTGCGGATTGCCTGACATTTCGAGGCCGATGTCGAAACCCTCTCGTATATCCTGCTTCTTCATGGCCTCGGTCAGCGTCTCCTTCTCGACGTTGACCGTATGGGTTGCTCCCATTTTGGAGGCAAGGGCGAGGCGATAGTCATTGACGTCGGTGACGACGACGTGACGGGCGCCGAGAAAGCGGCAAATGCCAGCGGCGATGATGCCGATCGGCCCGGCGCCGGTGATCAGCACGTCTTCGCCCACCATGTCGAAGGAAAGCGCGCAATGGGCCGCATTGCCATAGGGATCGAAGAAGGCAGCAATCTCGGACGGAATCTGCGCCGGGATAAGCCACAGGTTTGAAGCCGGCACGACGACATATTCGGCGAAGGCTCCTGGTAGATTGACCCCGATGCCTCGCGTATGGGCGCAAAGATGCCGGCGCCCAGCGCGGCAGTTGCGGCATTGGCCGCAGGTGACATGCCCCTCGGCAGAGACGCGATCGCCAAGCTGATAGTTATCGACGCCCTGGCCCAGTTCGACGATGCGGCCGACGAACTCGTGGCCGATCACCAGCGGCGGCTTGATCGTGCGCTGCGACCACTCGTCCCATTTGTAGATGTGGAGATCGGTGCCGCAGATCGCCGTTTTTTCGACCTTGATCAGCACTTCGTTGGTGCCGACCTTCGGCCGGGGCACCTCTTCCATCCAGATGCCCTGCGTTGGTTGACGCTTGACCAATGCGCGCATCGTCGCCGTCGCCATCGCTTTCATCCTCGCCGCTGCGCCGCCCATCGTCGGCGGCCATCGCTCGGACGGATATTTGTCCAAGCAACATGCCCAAGCAAGGCAAACCGCGCTTACCCCACATGCCGTTTTCGATTTCGGCTGTAAAGCGACCTGAGTTTGACCCGCGGCGACGAGCTGCCGCCGATCGACATCAAGCCGTCGTCGGGATCGTCTTTTGCTGTCGCAGCGCCCACAGACAAGCCGCGCCCGCGGCCACGACCGCCGCGCCCAGCGCCAGGGCGCCCAGCAGCGGCTCGCCCAGCACCGCCAGGCGCGCTGGCGCGATCAGGCAGTCACCGAGGTCGAACTGAATATATTTGTAGTCGCCGCCCTTGAAGGCACAGCCGCTGAATAGCGAGAGCTGCGTGACCCAGGCGATCACATGAAACAAGATCGCATAGATTGCCAGCCCCGCGAGGATCGACCGCTGGCGCCATCCCATCACAAGCGCCAGGCTGAGCGGTGGCATCATAATATGGAAATACCAGCCGGGCGTGCCAGCGCCGCCACCCGCCCTGGCAATCTGAGTGAGAAGGTAATACATCATGCCCAGCAGCAGGGGTGCAGCCAGAAACAGGGGGGCGATCACCGGCGTCGGCGCCCATCTGAGGCGAATTAGCCAATTGAAGAACGCCAACAAGGCCAACAGAACGATCGGGGCCGTATAGACCGGCGGGAAACGTGCATAAGACCAAGTCCCCGCCCAGGCAAAACTCGTCACGAGCTGGCCGATGCCGCGCAGAAAGGCAAATACGCTGAAACTTTGCGCGATCTGGGCCCAGAGCGGGCCTTGCTGCTGAACGGCGATAATGTCATTTGCCACGATCAGCGATCCGACGGTAAGGAATCTGTAAATATACCAGCCGCCGCCGGCGACGCCGGCGACCACCAGAACGATCAGCGCGTTCTGCACCTGCCGCCGGTTGCCTTGGCGCAGCGCCTCGAAGCAGAGTAGCCCCCCGCAACCGACCAGGATCGGCACGAAGAAAGCCTTGGTCAGCAGGCCGAGGCCAAAGACGAATCCCAGCAATGCCGCCGTCTTTGCCTCACGCCGAGCCAGCAGGCGGAGCAGCAGATACCACCCGATGCCCATCAAGAAGAGGCCCAGGCTGTCATTGCCCAGGCGCGCCATTTCGGGGAAAAACTCGGGAAACAGGAACGGCCATGCCGGAACGAGAAGGCAGAGCCCGGGCGACAGGTTCAATGATCGCAAGCATTGTTGCGTCGCGCGGCATCCGATGGCGAAGCCCGCAAAAGCGAGTGACCAAGAGACCAGCCGCAACAACAGGAAAAGACCGGGCCAACTCCACCCCTTCGCGATCAGGTAGAACGGCGCCAGCAACAGGTAATAAAGCGGCGGGTGCTGGGCTTCTGCATTCACATGGGTGCCCGGTCGATAGTCGCGCTCCAGCGGGGGCGGAAGAGTTGGCAGCGCGCCGGAGAAGAATGACTTGTAGGTGCGCCCCGTGATCCGATCGTAGGGCGGAAGGCTGCTATAGGATCGCGGGCCCGGATATTGCTCGGTGTCGAGCGAGATGGCATCGACGCCGTAGCGAGGGATTCGGCCAGTGTCGCCAATCTGTTGGATATAGGAAAAATGAGCTGTCTCGTCATAGCCTTCGAAGGGCGGCAGGAAGGCGACATGGGCTATGCCGGCGAGCGCCACCGCGAGCAGTAATAGGCGATTGGCCCAGAGAGACGCCTGCTCGGCGGATTGGGGGAGTGCACCCATCGCCCAAGCCTAGCCTTTCTTGGGCGAGCGTTCGAGTGCATCTGCCATGGTCGCAACATCGTCAGCCACCCAGCAAGATCCCATGCATGGGCCATGCGCATTGCCAGCGATGAATTTTCCCCGGATGATGGGCCAGGCTCGCTCGTGGTTCGATGTCAGCGGATGACTCCCATCCCTTGGCTGAATCGAACCACTGACTATTTGATCCGGTGGTCTGATTCACCTAACGCTTCGGTAGGAAGCGTTAGGATCAGACGACTAGGAGGATAACATGCCCGATAAGATCGGCGCCCAGTGGAAGGTTTCGGATCGCGCCCGAAGGCTGCATGCCGATGCCTTGGTCTGGGACGACCATTCCGGTTTCGCCCCCGATCCTTCGGTCGATCTGGAAATTCTCGAGCATTGGCGGGCAGCGGGAGTCGATTATCTGTCGGTCAACGTCGGCTACGACGTGGTGCCCTGGCAGCAGACGGTGAAGAACATCGGCGCCTTCATCACCTGGCTGGAAAAACGCCACGATCGCTTCACCCTCGTACGGCGCGCAGCCGATATCGAGATGGCCAAGCGCGAGGGGAAACTCGCCATTGCCTTCGATCTCGAAGGCATGAATGCACTTGATGGCCAAGCCTATATGGTCTCGTTTTACTACCGCCTGGGCGTCCGCCAAATGCTCTTCGCCTACAACCTGAACAACCTCGCGGGTGGCGGCTGCCATGACGAGGACCGCGGCCTCACGGCGTTCGGGCGGGAGGTCATCGCCGAGATGAACCGCGTCGGAATGATGGTCGATTGCTCCCATACCGGACATCGCACGACGCTGGAAGCGATCGAGGCTTCCACGGCACCGGTCATATTCTCGCACTCCAATCCGGCGGCACTGCACAAGCACGGCCGCAATATCCTGGACGACCAGATTCGCGCCTGCGCGCGAACCGGTGGCGTCGTCGGCATCAACGGCATCGGCCTGTTCCTGCGGGACCCGCAGGCGGCAAGCCCCGCCCTGGTCGATGCCATCGCCTATGTCGCCGACCTCGTCGGCACCGATCATGTCGGCATTGCCCTCGACTACACGCCCGAAAATCTCAGCGGGCTGACCGAGGCAAATCCGCGCTATTGGCCGCCCAGCGAGGGCTATGGCAAGGCCAGCGGCATGCGCGTGGCCACACCCCAGCAACTGCCGGAGATCACCGAACTGCTGCTCGATCGCGGCTGCGCCGAGGCGGATGTGCGCAAGATCCTGGGCGGGAATTTCAGGCGCGTGGCCGGACAGGTCTGGAAATAACCGCGGGCGACCGGCGGGCCCGCCGACGAATCGCAGCTCGCCCGTCGTTCCATTCGTTCCGCTTGCCAGAATTTTTGTTTCGCCGGATGATGGCCGGAGGTTGAGCCATTTCCGGAAATCCGGCCGATGCCGCCGAAGCAGACATTCGAAGAGCTGAAGCAGGAGATTTCGGTCAAGCACGCCAAGCTCAGCAAGCGGCTGCGCCAGATCGCGGAATTCGCCATCGCGGAGCCCGACCATACGGCCCTCGAGACCGTCGCCTCCATCGCCGCCAGGGCCAAGGTGCCGCCCTCCAGTCTGATTCGTTTCGCCAAGCATTTCGGTTATGACGGCTTCAGCGACATGCAGCGGATTTTCCGCTCGCGTCTGATCGATCGCGCCTCCAGCTATAATCAGCGCATCCGGGAATATCGCTCCGCCCAGGCGGCCGATCTCGGTTCGCCGCTGGGCGTGCTACGGCATTTCGTCGAAGCCGACGTCGGCGCATTGCAGCGCCTGGGCCACGAGACACGGCCACAGGATCTCGCCCGCGCCATCGAGATTCTGGCCAGCGCCGATGTGATCGGCATCGCGGCCCACCGCCGCTCCTTTCCGGTCGCGGCATATCTCTCGTATGCCCTCAGCCACCTCGGGCGGCGCGCCTTGCTCGTCGACGGCATCGGGGGCATGCAGAGCGAGCAGATTCGCCTGCTCACCCGGCGCGACGCCCTGATCGCCGCCAGCTTCGCGCCCTATGCGCAGGAGACGTTGACCATCGTGAACGCGGCACGCGAGCGTGGCCTCAAGGTGATCGCCATCACCGATTCGGCCTTCAGCCCATTGAGCCCGCTGGCAGATGTCTGCTTCGAGATCGAGGAAGCGCAATTGCAGGGCGTCCGCTCGCCAACGGCCACCTTTTGCCTCGCCGTCTCCCTCGTCATCGGTCTCGGCCAGCGCCTCGAAGGGAGCACGCGCACGCCTGCCCGAAGCCGCCGCAGCCGATAAGGGCGGCCCGGCGCCATTCTGCGGGGCCATTGTCACGTCAAAATAAAAATTCTATATTTCAAAGGCCATGGAATGCGTGAGCCGCTTTTCATCTGTTCCTTGAGCAGACAGCCGAGGTCGCGATCCTTATTGCAACGCGGCCAAGAATGGCGCAAGCGAGGCGGCGAAGGGTTGCAATGCCGACGTGCAATATGAGGGGCCGGAGGCCTTTGACGCATCATGTCGCTCCATCTGACCGAACATCGCCACGGCTTTCCCCTGGGTTTGACCGAGATCACTCGCTTCAATGATCCAAACGAACCAACGGGCCTGTCCTTCGCCGTGCTGCGTCTTGTTGCCGGCGAAACGATGAAGCTGGAGACGAGCCATGAGACGGCCTGGTTGCTGATGCAAGGCAGCGCCGAACTCACCGCCGGCAATGAGACCCGCCAGTTCGAGCGCCGGTCCCTCTTCGATGAATCCACCAGCGCCCTTCATGTTGCCGCTGGCGAGCGCGTTCAGCTGAAGGCCGCAAGCGATTGCGAATTCACCGTCTACGGCTGCGCCAACAAGGTGCATTTTGCCAGCCGCTTCTACGCTCCCACCGACGTGCCGAACGAACATCGCGGCAAGGGGCAAGTGGCCGATGCCTGCTATCGCTTCGTGCGCACCATCTTCGACCGCCGCAATGCCGACCCGGCGGCGGAACTGGTCCTCGGCGAGGTCGTCACCATGCCGGGGCGCTGGTCGAGCTATCCGCCCCACCACCACGCCCAACCCGAGATCTATCACTATCGATTCACCATGCCGCAGGGCTATGGCCATGCCGAGCTGGGCGAACAGGTGTTCAAGATTCGCCAGTTCGACACGGTGAAGATTCTCGATGGGTTCGATCACGCGCAATGCGCTGCGCCCGGCTATGGCATGTATTACGCCTGGGTCATTCGCCACCTGCCCGACAATCCCTATACCGTGCCGGAATTCACCGCCGAGCATCGCTGGACTACGGATCCCAAGGCCTATTTCTGGCATCCGAAAGACGCTTCCTAAATGGCCGAGCCCACCCTCGACGTCATCACCATCGGCCGGGTTTCCGTCGATCTCTACGGCCAGCAGATCGGCGGCCGGCTCGAGGATATGGCGAGTTTTGCCAAATATGTCGGCGGCTGCCCCGCCAATATCGCCATCGGCGCCGCGCGCCTCGGCCTGAAATCCGCCCTGATCAGCCGCGTCGGCGACGAGCATATGGGCCGCTTCGTGCGCGAGCAGCTTCTGCGCGAAGGTGTCGCCGTCGCCGGGCTGAAGACCGATCCGGAGCGCCTGACCGCCCTCGTCATCCTGGGCATCCGCGACCGGACGACATTTCCGCTGATCTTCTATCGCGAGAATTGCGCCGACATGGCACTGGTGGAATCGGACATCGACGAGGGTTTCATCGCTTCGGCGCGTGCCGTGCTCGTCACCGGCACGCATTTCTCCACGCCCTCGGTCGCCGCCGCCAGCCGCTGCGCCATGGAGATCGCCCGGCGCCACGGGCGCAAGGTCGTCTTCGATATCGATTACCGCCCGGTGCTCTGGGGCCTGACCGGCCATGGGCTGGGCGAGCGGCGCTTCGCGACAAGCGCCGACGTCACCCGTCGCCTGCAGGCCATACTGCCGCAATGCGACGCCATCGTCGGGACCGAGGAAGAAATCCATGTCGCCGGCGGCAGCACCGACACGCTTGCAGCGCTGGCGCAGATGCGCAACTTGAGTTCGGCGCTGATCGTGCTGAAACGGGGCGATCAAGGCTGCATCGCCTTTGCCGGACCCGTCCCGGAGCGGTTGCAAGACGGGCTCGTCGTTCCTGGCTTTCCCATCGAGGTTTACAACGTGCTGGGTGCCGGCGATGGATTCATGAGCGGCTTTCTCAGTGGATATCTGCGGGGCGCGCCGCTCGTGGAGGCCTGCCGAATTGCCAATGCCTGCGGGGCGATCGTCGTATCGCGCCACGGCTGCGCCCCGGCCAGCCCGACCGGTCCCGAACTCCGGCATTTTCTCGATCACGGCAGCCCGCTTCACGCGCTGCGGAAAGATGCAAGCCTAAGCCAGCTGCATTGGGCCACGACGCGGCGCGGCGACTGGCCGGAAATCTGTGCCCTGGCGTTCGATCATCGCATCCAGCTTGAGCGCATCGCCATCCGTCATGGCGAATCGAAATCGCGAATCCCCGAGTTCAAAGATCTGATTTATCGTGCTGCCGGTGAAGCTGCCGGCGACGATCCGCGCTTCGGCATTCTCGTTGACGACCGTTTCGGGCGCGCCGTGCTGGATCAGGCGAGCGGCAAAAGTCACTGGGTGGCCCGGCCGGTCGAGCTGCCGGAACACACGCCTCTGGTTTTCGAGCATGGCGTCGATCCCGGGCTGACATTGCGCGAATGGCCGGTCGGCCATGTGGTGAAATGCCTCGTCTATTGGCATCCCGATGATCCGGCCGAGATCGCCCAGGTTCAGATGCGTCAGATTTCGATGCTGGGCGAGGCCTGCCGCCAGACGGATCACGAGCTGTTGTTGGAGGTGATCGCCGACCGCAAGAAGCCGGGCAATGGCTTGGCCATGAGCGCCATCATGCGCCGGATCTATGAGCTTGGCGTTCGCCCCGACTGGTGGAAGCTGGCATCGCCCGAGGATGAGGCCGGCTGGGCACTCATCGACCGGACGATCCGGGAATCCGATCCCTATTGCCGCGGCGTGCTGCTGCTCGGCCTCGACGCCCCCGAAGCGGATTTGATCCGGACGCTGTCCGCGGCCGCACGCCAGCCCATCTGCAAGGGCTTCGCCATCGGCCGCAGCATTTTCGGCGCGGCGGCGGAGGCCTGGTTTGCCGGGCAAATGG
>JBGPNG010000005.1:0-13091 GCA_041487395.1 Dongiaceae bacterium | reverse complement strand
CATGCAGGAAGCGCTCGAGCCAGGCGACCGATTCGGCATCGAGATGGTTGGTGGGCTCGTCGAGCAGAAGAAGATCCGGGCGTTGCAGCAACAGCCGGCAGAGTGCCACGCGGCGGCGCTCGCCGCCGGAGAGCTTGGCAACATCGGCATCGCCCGGCGGACAGCGCAGCGCGTCCATGGCGATCTCGACCGTGCGCTGAAGATCCCAGGCCTCGGCGGCGTCGATCTTCTCCTGCAGATCCCCCTGCTCGGCAATCAGCTTTTCCATCTCGTCGGGGGAAATATCTTCGCCCAGGCGCGCGCTCACCGCCTCGAAGCGATCGAGCAGCTCTTTTTTCGCGGCCAGCCCTTCCATGACATTGCCTTGAACGTCCTTGGTCGAATCGAGCGCCGGTTCCTGCGGCAGGAAGCCGACGGTGGCGCCTTCGGCCGCCCAGGCCTCGCCGGCCGTGTCGCGATCGAGGCCGGCCATGACGCGCAGCAACGTGGATTTGCCCGATCCATTCAGGCCGAGAACGCCGATTTTCGCCCCCGGCAAAAAGCTCAGCCAGATATTCTCGAGCACTTTGCGCCCGCCCGGATAGACCTTGGCGAGTCCCTTCATCACATAGATGTACTGATAGGCGGCCATCGTCTCTCCGAAGTTGGCACGGGGCCGGGTCTTTTACCCCAGGAAGGGGCGGGCCGCCAGCGGAGGTACCGAAACCGGCGAACGGCGAACCGAGCGCCGTTGCCAGCCTGCCATCTCTTATGGCGCGGCAGCCGCGGCCGGCCGCCGCCCAGACCGCCAACATCAACTTTCCGATGGCGCTTCTGATCCTCGTTATCATGATTATCTATGTGACGATGGTGTATGGGCCTATCGCCACCTTCCTGGTCGAACTCTTCCCGACCCGGATCCGCTACACCGCGATGTCGTTGCCCTATCACATCGGCAATGGTTGGTTCGACGGCTTGTTGTCGCTGCGCGCCAGCGCCATGGTGGCGCGCAGCGGGCAACATCCATTACGGCCTCCGGTATCCCATCGTCGTGGCGGCGATCAGCCTGGTGATCGGTGCCCTTTTCCTGCGCGGCAATCGAAGCCAGGATATCGCGCGCTGAAGCCCTATCCCGACTGACCGGTTGAGCCAAGCGACCCCTGCCCTTATCGCCAAGCCGGGGTCTGCTTTTGTCGCGATCCGTCAGCGCGCCAGCGCGTCGCGCACCACCAGATCGATGCGGCCGATCGCCGTCAGTGCCGCCTTCAGGCGCTCGCGCTCTATGCGCGGCAGGCGGCGGATCTCGATGGTCGTGCCCGGCGCGCGGCCGGCCTCGATATCGAGCAACTGCTGCTCCAGGATCAAACGCTGCAGCCGGCCATGGGCATCGCGAAAGAGCGCCAGATCGTCGGCTTGGAGCAGGCCGGCCTCGGTTGCCGCGACCAGGCGCTGATCCGTCGAGAGCGCCGGCGCGCCGATCTTGAGCGCCAGCACGCGGGCCGCCGCGACCAGGGAGCGCAAGCCCCCCCGCTTCAAATCGACGCGCCCGCCGCGGCCGCGAAAGAAGCCGAAGATGGGCGAGAGGGCCGGGCTTTGCACCTCCAGCATCTGGGCCAAGCGCATCAGGAAGGCGGGCGAGCGGGCCGCCGCCATCGCATAGGCCCGCAGTTCGGCTGCCAGTGCCGCATCGCCCTGCACGTCGCGGAAATCATAGAAGATGTCGGCGCTCAGAAGATCGATCGGCTCGCGCTCGGCGACCCAACGGTCGATCTCCGCCCGCCAGCCCTCCAGGCTATGGCGACAACCCTTGTTCTTGGCCATCACCCCGCCCGCGCAATAGACGAGGCCGCCCGTATTCATGATATCGGCGGCGCGCGCGCCGAGTTCGGCGTACCAGGCATCCTGGGATTCGGATCCGGAATGGACCAGGGCATTGTCCTGATCGGTGGCAAGCAGGCTTTCGCCTCGCCCGGCGGAACCCAGGACGAGAAAGGCCCAGCTTGCCGGCGTGCCACCGCGGCCTCGATCGCGCATCGCCTGTTCGGCCAGGCTTGCGGCGCGCGCCGAGAACTCTCGCAAGCCGGCACTGATCACTTCGGCAATCTCGGCCGCCGCCATGCCCTCGGCTAGCAATTCCCGAGCCACCACCGGCAGGCGGCGGTATGCGGCGCCCAGCGCCTGGGCGTCATCGGCAGCCGCGATATCGTCGCCCAAGGCGAGCGCGGATTCCGCCCGTTGGCGCAGCATGGCACGGGCGACGAGAATACCCACAACCCGCCCGCTGTCCCGTTCGACGACGGCAAGATGCCGGATTCGGCGGCTGTTCATGCGCGCGATCGCGGTGTGAAGAAAATCATCCGAGGCTACCGTGGCGACCGGCCTGCTGAGCAGGGATTCGACCGGCCGGCCAAGTGCCGCGGCGCCATCCCGCGCCACGGCAGTCAACACGTCATGCTCCGTCATGATCGCGTTCGGCCGGCCGAGGTCGTCGACGGCCACCAGGGCACTGATCTGATGTTGCTGCATCAGTTGGGCGGCAGCCTGCAGCGAGGTGTCGGGGGTAACGAAAACAACGGGCACGGTCATCGCCTCGGCCACCCGATGGCGGTAGATGAAGACGTCGATCCGCTCGATCGTCGCCCGATCCATGGCTCACCAGCCGAGGGCGCGTTGCAGGCGCCGGATCATGTGCGGCCGTTCGGCGAAGGCCAGCGCCTCGCCCAGCGTTCGCACGCCCGCGGCCGAAAGCAAGGGCAGCAGCCGACGATAGACCTCGGCCGTGATCAGGGCGTCGCCCAGCGCCGTATGCCGGCCGCTGATTTCGACGCCGAGGTCGGCCGCCACCGCATCCAGCTCGACATCCGGCGCGTGGGGGTGAAGCGCTGCATAGAGCCGCAAGGTGTCGAGGCCGATCGGTTCGCGCCAGGCGGCCCCGGCAAGCTGGGTCTCGCGCCGGAGGACGGCGATGTCGAAGCCGATATTATGGCCGATCCAGGCGCGCTCGTCGCAGAACGCGGCCAGGTCCTCGACGATGCTGGTGAACGGCGGCGCGTCGGCGACCATGGCATCGGTGATGCTGTGGACGGCCGTCGAGCCCGGGGGAATGCGATGCCCCGGATTGACCAGGCGATCGAAGGTCACCGCCCGATAGATCTGAGTGCCCTGGAGCGGCACGGCGGCGACCGACAGCATCCGGTCGCGCCGGACATTGAGGCCTGTCGTTTCCGTATCCAGGGATACGGCCGCCAGATCGTCGAGCAAAGTTTCCTCGGTCGGGGGCGAAGCCGCCGGCGCGTAATCGTGGAGCGTCAGATCGTGCTCCAGCAGGCGCTGCTTCGCCTCGCCGTCGGCGGCAAAGCACAGCAGCGCCCCGCCGCCGAAGCCGAGCCCGGCGATATCGGCCGCGATCTCCTGCCCGTCGACCCCGCGCAGCATGATGCGCCGGGCCGGGCCCTCGGCCTCGGCGAGCACGAGAGCGTAGGCCAGGCTTTCGCGATCGAACAGCTCGAACAGGCTGCTGCCGAGGCCGCATCGGCTGCCCAGCAGCGATTTGCCGGCGGCGTTCAGCAGGCTCACCTGGCCTTGGGCGGTGACGACGACGATGGCATCGTCAAGGGCGCCCAGCACGGCTTCCAGCCGGCGGTCGAGCATCCCGCGACGGTCGCGTTCCCGGCCGATCAGATCGGCGACCGCCTGACGCAGCCGGTCGATCTCGTCGGGCGGGCCCGCGGTGGGCGGGGGCAGTGGCGTGCCGAGGCCGGCGGCGATGATCAAGGCGCCCCGCAGGCGCTCCAGCCGACGGCGCTGGCGGGCGAGCGCGACATAGGCGAGAGCAAAACAGAGCAAGGCCAGCCCGATCCCGGCGAGCAGCGCATAATCTGGCCAGCCAAGTCCGCCCGGCAGGCGAAGGCCCCGGACGAGAAGCCAGCCAAGCGTGGCGAAACCGGCCAGGGCCGCGCCGAGCGCCGCTGCCAACCGCCCGTCTCTCATGGCGCCGCACCGGAAGCCGCAGGCCCGGCAGCCAGGGGCCGAGTCTCCGGCTGGCAATGGTCCAGGATGGGGCAATACATGGGTGCATTATGACGCCGGCCGAGTTGCTCGGCATCCACCGCTTGCGGGGTGGATGCGCGAACCTTGTCGGGCGGGCCTGGCCACGATATCCGCATGAAGCGTGCTGACGCCGCGGAGTTTTCATGAGCACGATACCCACCGACGTATATTCCACGAGCATTTTCTGGTGAGGGGAGCCGAGGCCGCCTCGGCTTGCGTCAAGACCATCGAGAATCTGAACCGCCGGAAGCGGCTTTGCGCTTAGGCTCTGGCTATACTAGCGGCCTTCTTTTTTTGCTTCTGACAATGGGAACCCTCGGACATGATGGCCGTCTCGGCCAAGCGCGGCGATATCAACTTCGACAGCATTCACCGCGTCGCCTGGCAGGGCGAGGACGTTTGCCTTTCCGAAACGGCGATCGAACGCATTGCCGCCAGCCGCCGACCCTTTCTGCTGCTCATCGAGAAGGACGCGGCCCGCGCCGAACTCTGGGGCGACGAGCATGAAGCCGCGGGGCTGCGCGGCCTCCGGTCGTTTCTCCTCGGCGCCGGCCAGGGGCGCCGGAACTTCCAGACCCCGGTCAGCCATTGCATCGTCCCTCGGGTGCCGGGCCACGCCCATCGTGCGCCGGCGGGGGCGGAGCGCGCCGCCGAGGTATCGCTGTGCTCGGTTTCCCACAGCCCGATCTATGTTCCGCTCGACGACCGGGGTTTGGGGCCCGAACTCGGCCGTCTCGCCGATGATTTCACGGCCCGTGTCTTTGCGGCCGGTTGACATGGCCTCGCCGGACCTGTTCGTCCCGCCGCGCCCGGCAATCCCACCCGGCGAACTCGGCTGGTACCGGCTATTGCGGGCGTTGCGCAGCAACGCTTTGGAGATGTGGCCCGAGCAGGCCTATGAGCAGGATATTCTCGTCAGCCGCTTTTTCGGGCGCCCTCGCGCGCTGCTCAACGCCCCGGACGCAATCCACCATGTGCTGGTGGCCAATGCCGCGAATTACCGGCGATCGCCCGCAACCGTGCGCATTCTGCGGCCGATCGTGGGCAATGGGCTGTTCCTGAGCGAAGGCGAAGACTGGAAGCATCAACGACGCACCATCGCCCCCTCTTTGGCGCCGCGCATGTTGCCTTTGCTGACTCGCCATGTAGCGAGTGCTGCGGTCGAGGCGGTCGACCGCCTGGCCGCATCGGCGGATGAACCGGTCGACCTGCTTGCCGCCATGCAGTTCCTGGCGCTCGAGATCGCCGGCCGGTCGATGTTTTCGTTGGAGATGCAGCAGCATGGCGCCGCCCTGCGCAGCGCGATCGCCGGATTCGGCGCGAGGCTCGGCCGCCCCTATCTGTTCGACATGCTTCTGCCGCCCTCGATCCCGACCTTGCGCGACTTGGCGCGCGGAAGATTTCGTGCCCGGTGGGTGGCACTCATGGACCGGATCATCGAAGCGCGGTTGCGCGTTGCCCCGGAAGAGGCGCCGCGCGATCTGTTCGACGTGCTGCTCGCGGCCCGCGACCCGGAAACCGGCGTTGCCTTTTCCCACGACCAACTGCGCGACCAGGTCGCCACGATGATCGTGGCCGGGCATGAGACGACGGCGCTGGCGCTGTTCTGGTCGCTCTATCTCCTGGCGTCAGCCCCGGCCGAGCAGCAACGCGTGGCGGACGAGGCGGCCAATGGCGATCCGGCTTTCGATAGCGTCGACCAGCTGTTGACGCAGTCGGCCCATGCCCGCGCGGTGGTGAGCGAGGCCCTGCGGCTTTACCCGCCGGCCTTTGTCATCGTGCGCCAGGCGATCGCCGAGGATCGAGTGAAAGACGTCATCATCCCGCGCGGATCCCTCGTCATGGTGGCGCCCTGGGTCTTGCACCGGCATCGCCGCCTTTGGCAACGCCCGGATGCCTTCGACCCCTCGCGATTCCTCGACGGCCCGCCGGCGCAGCGGTTTTCCTATTTGCCCTTCGGCGCGGGCCCGCGCGTTTGTGTTGGCGCCCAGTTCGCGCTGGCGGAAGCGACCATCGTGCTGGCCACCCTCATCCGGAATTTTCACGTCAGCCTGATCGACGCGCGGCCCGTGCTTCCGACCGCCGTCGTCACCACGCAGCCGGACCACGCGGCCGGCTTTCGCCTGCAACGCAGGAAGCCATAGCCGAAATCGCCGCCGACTGGCCTTCGAGATTCCGTTCGGCCGCCCCGGAAGGCTGGTGGACCACCCGCTGCGCCGCGCGAGTGGAACGCCTCGCCCATCGAGTTCGGACGGGCCGACCCGTCACCGCCTGCTTCAGCGATCGACGGCTTGCTGCAGGTGAGATTTGACTTGCTGCCAGCGATTCTTCATTCGCCAGACGATCGGCAGCCAGAGAGGATGTCCTCGCCACCAGCGCTCGGCGATCGGATGCAGTTTCAACAGCGGCAACCCGGCCTGGCGGATATCGACGGATTGCGCTTCCCACCTTGAAAAGCCTCGCACGATGCTCGCTTCGGCTTCGTCATAGTGCCGGCCCCAGCCCCTCTTCTTGTCGCGGGCGCCTAGCCCCTCGGACAGCGTCTTGTTTCTGCGTATGAGATATGGCAGGCCGAGGTATTTGTAGTGCAGCAGCAACAGACGATCCTCGGACGGGTATTTTATTCGGCCCGTCGGCAAGGCCCAGTGCCTGCCCAGGCCGTATCTCGTTTCCTGCACCGCATCGGGATTGAACAGGCTCAACTTGCTCATCGCCGAATGGGGCGCGCCGAGAGTACGGCTTTCGCATAGAAGCTCATCGAACCCGGGGAATTCCAAGTTTGTCATTTCGAAACCGAGAGCGGGAATTGCGGTCACGCCCGTCTTCATGCAATGCGCCAGATATGCACCGAAATCGTCGTGATACAGGTGCTCATCGATCGCCGTGATAATGACCCAATCGGCTTTGCCGCGACTCTCCTTCCACATCGTGTCGTGCAGAACGCGCGCCGACATGACGAAAGAATCGGAAATGCTGCGCGGAAAGCGTCGCACCTCGACACGCGGGTGATTCGCAAGCATATCCAGCGTCCCGTCTTGCGAGCCGTCGTCATACATGACGTATCGCTCGACCCAGGGGTCGTAGTGCCGAAAGAAGAACGGAAGCACGGCGGCTTCATTCAGGCACATGGAATAGAGGTGAATCCGCACGCTATTTCCTTCGATCAATCGGGCCTGGTTCATGCAGGTTCGTCCATTCGGGCAGATTCTTCTCGATGATTCGCGCCGGCGACCCGAAAACCTTGGTGCGACCTGGCACGTCACGCGTCACCACCGATCCCGCACCCACGAACGCCGCCTCGCCGATGCAAATCCCGGGCAGAATCACGGCCCCGGCGCCGATCGTCGCCCCAGCAGCGATCTCGACGCGCCCGGCGATGACCACGCCGGGCCCGACGGAAACGAAATCCGCGATCCGGGCGTGATGGCCAAGGCCCGCACCCCGATTGATGACGACGAAACGACCGATCTTACCGGCGGCGCCGATGACACAAGCCGCATTGACGAAGCTTCCATCGCCGATCGCCGTCGAGGAGGCAACAACCGAGGTCGGATCGACAAGAGGGCCGCAGGCCATGAATCCCAAGGCCGCCGCTTCCCCCCAAGCAATCCGCCGATTGATGGGATCGAAAACGGGACAGAGACATGGCGTACGCAAGAGAGCCGCATCGATCTCGGCCGGGCTACGGATCGCATCGGCTTTCAGCAGGAATACTTCGCTGTTCCGGTTGCGAATCCCGGCCAAGAGATTCAAGCCAAGCCGCCCGCAGGTTTCTTCCGCATCGACACAGAGCGGCGATCCGATGCCGAAGAGCACTATGTCGGGCAAGCGGCATCTCCTGAGGCGCGCCGGGCGCGCATAAGCTCGACGAGGGTGTTTGCAACTCGCTCGCGATAGAGGCCGAGATCGGATTGAATCGGCAGGCTGAGAAGCCGGCGGGCCAAGCGCTCGGTAACCGGAAAGGATTGCGCGGCGTCGTCGGCATTTCGATCTGCGAACGCGGGATGGCGGTGCAGACCCGCACCGTAATGGACGCCCGTGCCGATTCCGGCTGCGCGGAGCCGCCCCTTCAGATCGTCACGCTCATCCACGGCAATCGCATATTGATGATAGACTGCACCTTTGCGCGAGGCCGGCAGATCGAGCAAGCCTTCCGCCGCGAGCCCGGCGAATTTCCCGTCGTAGAAAGCCGCAAATTGCCGGCGCCGCCGATTTTCCTCCTCGAGATGGGGCAAGAGCACCCGAAGAATCGCCGCCTGGATTTCATCGAGGCGCGAGTTGAAGCCCGCCTCTATGCAAATCCCATCGCCATTCATGCCATAGAATCGCCCGCGACGAACGCGCGCCGCGAGATCCGCCGAGCGGGTCGCGACGGCGCCGCCATCGCCGACAGCGCCCAGATTCTTAGTCGGGTAGAAACTGAAGGCAGCGGCGTCGCCGAAGCTGCCGACCATCGCACCCCCGGTCCGGGCACCATGGGCTTGCGCGCAATCCTCGACCACCGCCAAGCCGAGCCTGCGCGCGACCCCTACCGCTTCGGCGATCAGCGCCGGGACGCCATGCAGATGCACGATGACGACTGCCGCCGTGCGCGCGGTGGTGGCGGCAGGGATGAGAGCAGGGTCAAGACCGCGGTGCTTAGGCTCCACATCGACCAAAACGGGCATGGCGCCGATCCGACGAACGGCGACCGCCGTCGGGGCCGCCGTCAGCGCCGGCACCAGCACCTCGTCGCCGGGCCCGACGCCGAGGGCTGCCAAGGCCAGGCTGAGGGCATCCGTGGCAGAGTTCACCCCGACGGCATGGGGCAGGCCCAGCAAGGCCGCGAACTCCGTTTCGAAGGCTTCGGTCTCCGGCCCGAGGATATAGCGCCCGCTCCGCAACACGCGGTCGACGGCAGCCTGGATCGCATCCAGATGGCGCAGGATGCGAAGACCGGGGGCTGCTTGGGGTATCATGTCGCTCATGGCGCGGGGGTCACGCTCGCCTGGGGCCGGTCTGCGCGCCTTGCCGCCCCCGGCCGATCCCGATATTGGCGCTTTTGGGAGGTCAAAGTCCGGCCGGACCCGCCGTCGGCGGTGCATAGTTCTCCGACGACAGGACCATGATCACCGCACCGTGGCTGAAGTTTTCGAGCAGCAGCCAGGTTCCCTGCGCCACATGCAGTCCCCGATCGCCATTGTGCAACGCGAACCGCCGCTCGATGTCGCCCGCCTTGGTCAGCGCCGTGCAACTTCCCGCCAAGGCAACCAGATATTGCTCCGAGGCCACGATGTGCCGGGCGCGTGTCTTGCCCTGCGGCACCTCGGAGATGACGAAGCAGCGCCGGATGGGAAAGGGTATATCCCGTTCTCCCTCGACGACGCGCAGGCGGCCGCGGTCATCGCGAAATTCGCGAATCGCAATTTCGTAGACGCCCTCGGTCATGCCTCAACCCACGACGTCAAATGGCTGAGGAATTCGGCACCCCTTGGAACCCAAAGGGCAGATATGGCCGCTCAGAAGCGGCGAAACGTCGCGAATCTTAGCCCCGGATCCTCCGGCCATAGCCACTTCCCCCCGACAGATAGCCTGGCAAACCTTCCGTGCGAAATGGCGCTGGCGGCGCGACCCGCAGGCAGGCCGGTTTCCTTTTGGGATACGGCCAATACCCATTTAGTATGTCGCATTACCATTTCGTAAGGTAGTACCAGGAATACCAAGTCGTGTCCCGGCGAGCAGTGTAGAAGCAGTGGGTAAGTAGCCCTTTGCGGCGACCGCCGAGAGTCTGGCGGCGGAGTGGATCGCCGCCCATCGCAACGAGACGTTCGACGGCGCATTCGTCGAGCTTTCGGCGGCGAAGGATATAGAATTCTAGGATTGCCGTTGGCCGGCGGTGTTCGGTGCGGAAGCAGCACCGGCTGACGCTGCGCCAAGGCTGAACCGGCCGGAAAACGGGAAGGGGAGCCAAAGATTGTGACTAAGAAGTTCAGCAATGATCGGGCGATCACGGGCGCCAGCCTTTACGGCATGGGGACGGAGCCGACCTATGCCGGCGCGCTCAGCTTCATGCGCCGCAAATACACGCGCGATCTCGCCGGCGTGGACATCGCGGTGACCGGCGTGCCCCTCGACACGGCGACGACCAACCGGCCGGGCACCCGGTTCGGGCCGCGCGCCATTCGCGCCGCGTCGAGCGAGCTGGCCTGGGGCAAACCCTGGCCCTGGGGCTTCGATCCCTTCGATCGGCTGGCCGTCGTCGACTATGGCGATTGCTTGTTCGATCACGGCCGGCCTGAGCGGACGCCGGAGATCATTACATCTCACGCGCGCCAGATCATCGATGGCGGCGCTTCGCTGTTGACGCTGGGCGGCGATCACTACATCACCTATCCCCTGTT
The DNA here is from genome assembly GCA_041487395.1 of Dongiaceae bacterium. Lineage (GTDB taxonomy): Bacteria > Pseudomonadota > Alphaproteobacteria > Dongiales > Dongiaceae > DASXQK01. Next base: position 2,682 of record JBGPNG010000005.1, on the reverse strand, counting down.
GCGCGCCCATCACGCGGTCATGGGACCCATGGCCCTCGTGCATTTCGACGCCCACAGCGACACCTGGCGCGACGACCCGCCACCGGGCGAGGCACCGCGCATCTGCCACGGCACGATGTTCTTCCACGCCGCGCGGGAAGGCTTGATCGACGCGGCCCATTCGATCCAGGTCGGCATCCGCACCCATAACGACGAGACGCATGGCTTAACCGTGCGGGATGCGGCGTGGGTTCACGCGAACGGCGCGGAACGGACGATCGCCGAGATCAAGCGCGTCGTCGGCGACCGTCCGGCATATCTGACCTTCGATATCGATTGCCTGGATCCGGCCTTCGCGCCGGGAACGGGCACGCCGGTCTGCGGCGGCCTGACGACCCATCAGGCGCAGAGCATTCTGCGCGGCCTTGCCGGCATCAAATTCGTCGCCATGGATATCGTCGAAGTGTCGCCGGCCTACGATGTCGGCGAAATCACGGCCCTGGCCGGCGCCAGCTTGGCCCTCGACTATCTCTGCTTGGTGGCATCCCAGCACGCCGCGAAGTAAGCGGCAGCGCAGCCGCCCGGAACGCGCCCATGGACCCCCGCGGGGACGCCCGAGCGCCGCTCGAAATTCTCCGGGCGACGTTCGGCCACAAGGCGTTTCGCGGCCACCAGGCCGAGATCGTCTCGCATGTCGTCGCCGGCGGGGATGCCATCGTGCTCATGCCGACGGGCAGCGGCAAATCCATGTGCTATCAGATCCCCGCCCTCTGCCGCGACGGGATCGGCGTCGTCGTTTCCCCGCTCATCGCGCTCATGCGCGACCAGGTCGCGAGCCTGGTGCAAGTGGGCGTCCGGGCGGCGGCGCTGAATTCCAGCCTCAGCGACGAGGAGCGTTCGATCGTCCGCCGGGACCTGGAGCGCAGTCGCCTCGATCTCATCTACGTGGCGCCCGAGCGGCTGCTCCTGCCCTCGTTTCTCGACATTCTCGCCAAAGTGAAAATAGCCCTCATCGCCATCGACGAAGCCCATTGCGTGAGCCAATGGGGCCATGATTTCCGCCCGGAATACATGAAGCTCGATATCCTGGCCGAGCGCTTTCCCAACGTGCCGCGCATCGCGCTGACCGCGACGGCGGATCCGCAGACGCGCGAAGATATCCGCCGGCGCCTCAAGCTTGTCGCAGCGCGGCTCTTCGTGTCGAGCTTCGACCGGCCGAACATCCGTTACGCCATCGCATTGAAGAACGATCCCAAGCGGCAGCTCCTTGCCTTCATCCGCGAGCGCCACAAGGGCAAGAGCGGGATCGTGTATTGCCTGAGTCGGGCCAAGGTCGAGGAAACGGCCGCCTGGCTGCGCAGCAAGAAGGTCGATGCGCTGCCCTATCACGCGCGGCTCGATGCCGGCGTCCGCCGGCGCAATCACGACGCATTCCTCAAGACGGAGGGGCTCGTCCTCGTCGCCACGATCGCGTTCGGCATGGGGATCGATAAGCCGGATGTCCGCTTCGTCGCCCATCTCGATCTGCCGGGAAGCCTCGAGGCGTTCTATCAGGAGACGGGGCGTGCCGGGCGCGACGGGCTTCCTGCCGAAACCCTTCTGCTCTACGGCATGCAAGATCTCGTGCTGCGCCGGCGCATGATCGACGATGGCGAGGCGCCCGCGGAGGTCAAGCGGGTCGAACGCTCGAAACTCGACGCCCTGCTCGGCGTCTGCGAGACGGCGGGCTGCCGGCGGCAAGCCTTGCTCTCCCACTTCGGCGAGAGGCTGCCCGCGCCCTGCGGAAATTGCGACGGCTGCCTCGAACCCGTCGAATCCTGGGACGGGACGCAGGCCGCCCAAAAGGCGCTATCCGCTATTCTGCGCACCGGCCAGCGCTTCGGCGTCGGACATCTCACGGATGTGCTTCAAGGCGTCCAGAATGAAAAGACGCAGCGGTTCGGTCACGACAAACTGCCGACCTTCGGGGTAGGCAAAGACCTCGAGCGCAAAGAGTGGGCGTCCCTCTTCCGCCAGTTGGTCGCACTTGGTGTGCTCGAAGTTGCCCACGATTCCTACGGCGCTCTCCGCCTCACGGAGACGGCAAGGCCTATTCTGCGTGGCGCACGCCAGGTGGCGCTGCGCCGGGACAAACAACCCGAGGCCAAGCGGGCGCCCCGGGACCGTGGCACGAACATACTCGACCGAGACGTCGGCGGAGATAAAACCGCCGGGCTGTTCCAGGCCCTACGCGCGGAACGCAGCCGGATCGCCCGCGAGCAGGGCGTTCCGCCCTATGTCATCTTTCATGACTCGACGCTCCTCGCGCTCGCCAGCCGCCGGCCCTGTTCCTTGGCCGAACTCGCCGACGTCCCCGGCATGGGAGAGCGCAAGATCGAACGCTACGGCAAGATGTTCCTTGCCGTCCTTGCTTCTGCCGCGGGTTGATCGACGGAGAGCGGCTTTCCCGTGAAAATGCTGTTGGGATCGTCGGTCGGATAATCGCCGGACACGCCGTACGGGCCAAAACCGGTTCCCCGTCGCTGAGGGAACCAAGAGGGAACCATACTGGCTGATCAAGGGATTAATTCGCCGAATCGGAGAACTTTAGGGACGCTCCCGGGAAAATCCCAGATAAGCTAGTGGTGGAAATCTAACAAAGCAGTCCGTCGCGATTGCCTATGTTATGCGGCCTTGCTGCTCATTGGATCGGTACCTTTTGTT
>JBGPNG010000004.1:0-13119 GCA_041487395.1 Dongiaceae bacterium | reverse complement strand
GAGCACGGCGCGGGTGGCCGGGTCGGCGCATGCAGCCAGCAATCCGGCTAGCCCGCCGACGCCCGCCTCGCCGCCGACGATCGGCGCATCGCTCCCGATACCCTCGGCCAGCGCCTGCATCGCCGAAATCGCCGCGGCATCGGGGATGGCGATGACATCGGCAGCGGCCCGCCTGAGGATTTCCCAGGCGACGGTCGAGACCTCGCCGCAGGCTAGCCCGGCCATCACCGTTTCCAGATCGCCCGGCACCTGGACAAGCGCATCGGCGACGATGCTGCGATAGACGCAATCGGCGCGCTCCGGCTCGACCACGACCAGACGCGGCCGGGCCGCACCCCAGCTCTCCCACAGATAGGCAATGACCGCAGCGGCAAGCCCCCCGCAGCCCGCCTGCATGAAAAGATGGGTGGGTCGTTCAAACCCTGATGGCGCCGCCGCCAATAGGCGAATGGCTTCTTCTGCCATCACGCAATAGCCCTGCATCACTCGGCGCGGCACGTCGACATAGTCGCCATACGAGGTGTCGGAGATCACCTGCCAGCCCGACGATGACGCATCGGCAGCACACCGGCGCACCGATTCGTCGTAATTGCCCGGCACGCGGCGGACCTCGGCACTGAAGCCTTCGATCGCCTTCTTTCGGCCCTCGCTCACCGTGCCATGGATATAAATGACGCAGCGCGCGCCGAACAGCGAGGCGCCCCAGGCGACGGAGCGTCCGTGGTTGCCATCCGTCGCCGTCGTCACCGTAAGAGCGCAGGTCATGTCGCGATGCTCTCCTGCGATCAAGGCCGCCGCAGTCGGGAACTTGCCGCATTTGGCGCGCACGGCCTCGGCCAGATAGCGATAGACCGCATAGGCCCCGCCCAGCGCCTTGAAACTGCCGAGCCCGAAGCGCGCGCTTTCATCTTTGTACCAGAGACGGCCGAGGCCGAGCCGGCGCGCCAGCCCTGGCAACTCGCGCAGCGGTGTGGGCGAATAGCCCGGCCAACTTCCGATTTCGCCAAGCGCTGCCAGTCCGTCGGCGCGGGTGAGGATCGCGCGCAGCGCCTCGGGATAAGCGGCGGACGCGGGTTCGACCTGTCGATTGGCGGCGTGGCGAAAGGCAAAGCGCTCCGGTTTCCAAGCGGTCATGGGCCGGTCTATTATCACAGAAGCGGCAGGCTGACAGCTTCACCCGCCGCGCGCTCAGCAACGGGCTGCCATGCAGAGAACAGTCAACCTGCGGCGGATAAGGCTGGTCAGCGGTCTGGTGCTGTTCGCCTATCTCACGACGCATTTTCTCAATCACGCCTTGGGTCTGATTTCCCATCAGGCGCTCGCCGACGGGCGTGCGGCCTTCTTGCTGATCTGGCGCAATCCGGTCGGCACCGTCGTCCTCTATGGTGCCATCGCGGCTCATATGTCATTGGCCTTCTGGGCTTTCTATCAACGCCGAGGCCTGCGCGGACTTTCCCGCGCCGATTGGGCGCAGTTCCTGCTCGGACTTGCGGTGCCGCCCTTGATCGTGCTGCACATCCTCGGTACCCGTGCTGCCCATGGCTTCTTCGGCACAGAGGACAATTACGACTATGTCCTTCTGGTCATCTGGGTGTTCCAGCCGATGGAAGGCCTGCTGCAGTTGACGGCGCTCCTGGTCGCCTGGCTCCATGGCTGCATCGGATTGCGCGGGTGGCTCCGCCTCAAGCGCTGGTATCCGGCGGGCCAGCCCTATCTTTTCGGCGCGGCCCTGCTGCTGCCCACCTTCGCCGTTTTGGGCACGATCGCCGCCGGGCGCGAAGTGGCGGCCCTCTATCTGCAGCCCGGCTGGTACGACCGCACCGCGGCCGTCGTTCATTTCGCCGATGCCTCGCAATTGGCAAGCATCTACGCAGCACGGCGTATTCTGCTGATCTTCTATGCCACGATGCTGATCGCAACGGTGATCGCCCGCCTGCTGCGCAACGAGCTGGTTCGCCGCCAAGCCGTCGGCGTCACCTATCCCGACGGGCAGGTCGTCGAATTGCGGCGCGGCGGGACGATCCTGGACGCGAGCCGCCAGGCGGGCATTCCCCATGCTTCGGTTTGCGGCGGGCGCGGGCGCTGTTCCACCTGTCGGGTCCATGTGGTGGCCGGGCTCGACGATCTTCCGCCGGCGAGCCCGGAGGAGCGCCGCGTCCTGGATCGCATTTCGGCACCCCCCAATGTGAGGCTCGCCTGTCAAACCCGACCGACGAAGCCGGTGCAGATCGTGCCTTTGCTTGCCGCAACCGCCACGCCCCGGGATGCCGCCGCCAGGCCCGATTACCTGCAGGGCCGCGAACAGGAGATCGCAATCCTGTTCGCCGATCTGCGCGCTTTCACACGCCTAGCCCATAGGAAGCTGCCCTATGACACGGTGTTCCTTCTCAATCGCTATTTCCGCGCCATGGGCATGGCAGTGGATACCTCGGGCGGCCATCTCGACAAATTCATCGGCGATGGGGTAATGGCATTGTTCGGCATCGGCGCCCGGCCGGACGAGGGCTGCCGGCGCGCGCTGGCCGCGGCGCGGCAGATGTCGCTGAACATCGAGGATCTCAACCGCTCGCTCGGGCCTGAACTCACCGAACCGCTCAGGATCGGCATCGGCATCCATGTCGGCCCGGTCATCGTGGGGGAGATGGGCTATGCCCGGGCGACGACGTTGACCGCCATCGGCGATGCGGTCAACACCGCCAGCCGGCTGGAGACGCTGACCAAGGACTATGGCGCCGAAGTCGTGTTGTCCCAGGACGTCGCCGAGCGGGCGGGTCTGGCAACCGACGCCTTGGCCAGCCACAAAGTGACGCTTCGCGGCCGCGATCAACCGCTGACGGTCTTCGTGCTCGCCCGGGCGGCCGATCTGCCGGAATCGATCGAGGCTCCGGCCCAAGAAAAAGGCCGCGGCAACGCCCAGAGGGCATCGCCGCAGCCGGTCGGATAGAGTGAAGCCTGCTCAACCCTACGACTTGAATTTCTCGATCTTTCCCTTGAGTTCCTTATATTCGTCGCAGGTGCCGCCGCAGGCCTGTTCCAGAACGGCGAGCCGTTCCTCGGCCTTCTTCACGTCCTTCATATCGAGGTAAAGTTCGCCCAGATACTCATTGGCGCCGAGATGGTTCGGCTTAAGGGCGAGCGCCTTGTTGTAGTATTCGAGGGACTGGTCCAGCTTGCCCATCTTGCGCTCGCTGAAGCCCATCAGGTTCAAGGCATCGGCGTTGTCCGGCGTGCTCGCCAAGACATTCTGCAGATGGGTCATCGCTGTCGGATAATCGGCCTGGGCGATGGATGCCTGGGCCATCTTGTACTCCGCATCGGCCGTGCTGCCGCCGCCCGTCGAAGTGCTGGAGCTGCTGCCGGCGGCCAGTGCCACGGCAACCGGCAAGGCCAGCGCGAAGGCACCGATTGCGAGGGTCGTCAGAAGTTTACGAGAACGCATGCTTGTGGTCTCCTCCTGTGGAAGCTCGCCGCCGGGTTTCGCGGTCATCGCCGTTGCGCGATCAGCGCCCGGAAACTTACCTCATGTTTCATCTGCATCCGGTGGCCGACGACCGCCCGACCAGCCGCCTGCCACGGCTAAAGATAGGGAGCCGAGGGCGCCAGCGAAAGCATCCTTCACGCAGGCGTGATCCGGCGGGAGGGATGCTTTCGCTGGCGCCAAATCAACTGTCTAATCGAAATCAGGCGCCGATGCGCCGTTCCGTCCGGACCGTGGCGAAACACAATGCCGTGATCTGCCGACAGATGCACGAGCCAGCGCACGGTGAGCAACGCCACGACCACGCTGCCGATCGTATCGCCCAGATAATGGACGTGCAGGACGACACGCGAGGCCGCGACGGCAATCGCGAAGGCAAGCAGCAGCCAGCGCCAGCGCGGCCAGAGGGCCATCACGCCGAAGGCAAGGCCAAAGACGGTCGCCGCATGTCCGGAAGGAAAAGACTGGAATTTGTAATCGAAGGCAAAGGGCTGCAAGCCCGCGTCTTGAAAAGCCGGGCGCGGCCGGCCGACGAGTGTCTTCACCACATCATTGGCCAGGCCCGAAAGGGCAACGGTAAGAAATAGAAAAACACAGGCCCAGGCCCATTGACGCGCGACCGTGCGCCGGTGGTGCGAGCGATCGAACCGGCCCATCAGCGCAAAGGCCAAGACCGCAATCGCCAGACCGATCAGATAGCCCGGCGAGCGGCCGAATGTGGTGACCCATTCGCCGATCGCCCGATATTGCGGATCGATTGTCGCCATCGCATCCGCCAGCGGCCGATCGATGAAAAGGACTGCGATCGCGACCGTCACCAGCAGCAGGGCGATCGTCCAGATCAGGGCAGGATCACGGAAGCGCATAGAGGGTCAGTCGCTCCCGCCGGCCTGTCGTGTAGTTGATTCCGGCCGCCTGTCCCAACGCCCGCGGAATGGCACCTGCGAGAGCCTCGCGGAATGTCGCGTCGTCCTCCGATGGGATCAGCGCGAGCGCGCAGGATTTATCCTTCTGATCGCTGAGATATTCCGCCGCCTTGGCCGCCTCGACCATGCGAGTCTGCCGGCCGAGCAGAAAAACCAGGCTGGGTTCCTGATATCCGGCCGCGGCTACGACCGGCTGCGCGCAGGGTGCTTCGGCGGCTACCAGGCCCGCCGCCTGGCGGCTCAGCCACAACTCATCCAACCGGGGCAGGACGAAACCTAGAAACGCCGCTTGAACGACGAAAGCGCCGGCGGCCATGGCGCCAAGCGCCTCCGGCCGGCGATCGCGGGCGAGCAGACGCAAGGCCGCCAGCATCGCCACCGCCACGATCACGGCCGCGAATACGGCGACCGGATCGATATGGCCGGTCAGCCACCAACCGGCAAAGGCGACCCCCGCCGGCATTCCGAAGCCGACGAGCAGCCAAAGCCCAACGCCCGCGCGGATCACCCATCGCGGCCAGCCGCCGCCAATCGGCGCCTTGCCATCGGCGAAAATGGCGGCCGCCAGCAACGCAAGCGCGGGGTAGAGCGGCAGAACATAATGGGGCAGTTTGGTCGGAATCAGCTCCATGAGCAGCCAGCCGGGCAGCAGCCAGGCCAATAGAAACTTGAACGCCGGCAGACGCCGGCGCTGCCATACGGCCGGCAGCGCCGCAGCGGCGAGAAGCCCGCTCGGCCAAAAGGTGACGGCGATCGCCGCCAAATAATATCCGGGCGGAGCGCCGTGCAGCTCCTGCGCGCTCAGCAGTTTGGCGAAGAAATCGCTGCCCAGCGAGGTCTTGAAAAAGCCGCCATGGCTCGCCAGCCCGATGGCGACCATCCAGGGCGCCACGATGACCGCCAGGATCGGCAGGCCGGTCAATGGCCGAAGAGATTTGAGCCAGGCGATGCGCCGGTCGACGATCGACAAGGTGGCGATCGTCAGGAGGGCGATCAGCGGCAGGATAGGCCCCTTGATCAGAATGCCGAGGCCAAGCGCGATCCAGAATTGGATGGCCGTGCGCCGCCCGCTCCGGCCGAGATAGATCGCGGCTAAGGCATCGAGGTTGGCCATCGCGGCAGCCAGCAGGCAAGCATCGGTTTTCGCCAGACGCGCTTCCACGCTCAGCAGAAGGCAGATCGCAAGCAGCAGCGCACCGATGAATCCGGACCGGCGGTCGAACAACCGCTCGCCCAAACGAACGACGAAGCAGAGCGCCAGAAAAGCCCCCAACAGCGAGGGCAGGCGGTAAGGCCAGATGGCATCGGCCGGTTGATTGGCAAGAAGAGCGGCGGCAGATTGAAGCCAGTATATGCCGATGGGCTTCTGATAGCGCGGCTCGTCCTGAAAGCGGATGTCGACGAAATTGCCGGTTTCCAGCATCTGGCGGCTGGCCTCGGCGAAATGGGCCTCGTCGCGATCGGTCGGCGGGAGTGTGAAAAAGCCCGGCAGATACAAGAGAAGCGCCACGACGGCGAGAAAGCCGAATGCCCAGCCCCGATGTGCCTCGATGCGGGACGCGAGCGCGCTCACGCGGATTTCCGCCGCTCCCGCCAGATCAGATAGATGTTGCGGGCATAGATGAAGAGCCCGCCCCCCTGGCCGGCGATGAACACCGGATCCTGGCGCTGGATGGCATAGATCAGCAGGACTGCGCCCCCGGCCAGGCTGAAATACCAGAAGGCTTCCGGCACGACGCTGCGTTTGGCCGCCTCGCTGGCGAGCCATTGATAAAAGAAACGGAAAAAGAACAAGGCTTGGCCGAGAAAGCCGAACGCCACCCAAAATTCGATGTGCATCGCTGGGTTCCCTACCCTTCACTGACGGCGGGGCGCCGGGCCCGGCGCATCAGCCACCAGACGCCGAACAGGTCGGTCACGCCAACTGCGGCGCGCCCGACATTGGTGACCTTCGATACGCCGCGCCGACGCGGCCGATGGTTGACCGCAATATAGGCGGTTGGATAGCCCTGGCGCAGGAACAGCGCCGGCAGAAACCGATGCATTCCGTCGAATGTCGGCAGGGTCAGCAACGCATCGCGGCGGAGCAGCTTGAGACCGCAGGCGCTGTCGGTGCAGCCGTCGCGCAGGATCATCTGGCGAAGCCGATTGGCGAAGCGGCTCGCCAGCCGGCGCGACAGCGCATCGTTGCGCTTCTGGCGCAGGCCGCCGACGAGTGCCAGACCGCTATCGGCGGCGACCGCGGCGACGAAACTGGGCAGGTCCGCCGGATCGTTCTGGCCGTCGCCGTCGAGAGTTGCGATCCAATCGCCCCTGGCCGCCCGCGCGCCGGTCATCAGGGCGGCACTCTGTCCGCTGCGCCGGGCATGGCGCAGAACGCGCAAGCTCGGGCGGCCGGTCTTGGCTTCCGTCAGTTTCGCCGGCGTCTCATCGTCGCTGCCGTCGTCGACGACGATGATTTCGACCGGCGGTCGGTCGGCCAAGGCGCGATCGATCTCCGCCAGCAGCGGCAGGATGTTCTCCGCCTCGTTATAGGCCGGGATCAGGATGGAAAGCCGCAAACCGCCTCGCTGCCGAAAATGCGCAAAAGCCGGCGGTTTATACCGCCGGACCGCCCGATATGACAGGGATATTGCTTTGCGGAACCAGGGGCTTGGACAGCTTGCCCGCCGGCGGCACAGGCCTTACCTTGCAGGCCTCATGCAGCCTGTCCTCTGTCCCGTCCCGCGCCGGCTCGGCGCCGTCAATTGGCTCGGCCTGTGGACGCTCTATCTCAAGGAAGTCCGGCGCTTCTCCAAAGTGGCGACCCAGACGATCATCTCGCCTTTGGTCACCACGCTACTCTATCTGGTGATCTTCAGCGTGGCGCTGGGCCGCAGCGTGCAGCAACTCGGCGGGGTGACCTATGCCGAATTCCTGATGCCGGGGCTGATCATGATGGCGATGGCCCAGAACGGTTTGGCCAATACCTCATCCTCCCTCGTCATCTCCAAGATCCAGGGGAATATCGTCGATCTGCTGATGCCGCCTTTGAGTGCCGCGGAGCTGACGCTTGGCCTTGCCGCCGGTGGCCTCACTCGCGGGCTGGCCGTGGGATTTACCTCGGCCGTGGTTCTGCGGTTGTTCTTGCCCTACGGCATCCATGACTGGTTCTTCATCCTGTTCAACGCGGTCGCTGCCTCTCTCATGCTTTCGTTCTTCGGGATCTTGGCCGGGCTGTGGGCGGAGAAGTTCGACCAGATGGCCGCGGTGACCAACTTCGTCATCACGCCGCTGTCTTTTCTCTCGGGGGCTTTCTATTCGACCGACCGCTTACCCGAATTTTGGCGCACGGTCGCCCATCTCAATCCCTTCTTCTACATGATCGACGGCTTTCGTTACGGCTTCATCGGCCACGCCGACGGCTCGCTGGCTGCGGGCGTGGTCGTTCTCGCCGGATCCGACCTGCTGCTGGGGTTCGCCATATGGCGGCTGATCGCCAGGGGCTACAAGCTCCGGCCTTGATGCCCCGGGCGCGTCGCTTCGGGCCGGTCAATTGGATCGGCCTGGCGACGCTCTACCGGCGCGAGATGTGGCGTCTGTTGAAGGACTATGTCGACAGCCTGCTCGGCCCCGCGCTGACCAATCTTCTGCTGATGCTGATCCTGAAGCTCGCCGCCGGCAGCGGGGATGCGCGGGCCGGCGGTTTGCCGCTGGCCGATTTCGTCGCCCCCGGCCTGCTCATGTTCGCCGCAGGCGAGCGGGCATTTTCCGGCGCCTGCGTCTCCCTGTTGTTTGACAAGCTGGAGGGCATGATCGCCGATTTGGTCATGGCGCCGCTGACGGCGGGGGAGCGGCTAGCCGCTTTCGCCGGGGCAGCCGTCTCCGCCGGACTGGCGAGTGCGGCGGCGACCGCGGCGGTGCTCTGGCCGTTTGCCCGTCTGGCGGTCGCGGAGCCGGCAGCCTTGGTCTATTTCTCCATCGCCGGCACGCTGCTGTTGGCTCTGCTCGGCATATTGGCCGGGCTTTGGGCCCAACGCTGGGATCACTACGCGGCCTTGCTGGCTTATTTCCTCATCCCCTTCTCCTATCTCTCCGGCATGTTCTATTCGACCGAGACATTGCCGGCGCTGGCCCGCCGGCTGATTGCCGCCAACCCGCTGTACTACGTGATCGATGGGATGCGTTTCGGTCTGACCGGGCGGGCCGAGACGGACGTCAGGCTGGGCGCCCTCCTCATTCTGGCCCTTGACCTGCTGCTGGGCGCCCTGCTCTACCGATTGTTTCGCCGAGGCTGGCGAATCAAGTCCTAACGGTGCCAAGGCCTGGCCGCGTTGACAGCCGGGGGACAAATCCCGATAGTCTCGGCCTTTTTTGGCGGAGAAGCGCCCATGATCCCGGCGGTAATGCCGACATATGCCCGCGCCGATGTCGCTTCGAGCGCGGCGAGGGTGCCTATCTTTTTGCCACCGACGGCGGCCGGTATCTCGACTTCGCCTCGGGCATCGCGGTCACCGCTCTCGGCCATGCCCATCCCCATCTGGTCGCGGCCTTGACCGCGCAGGCCGGCAAGCTTTGGCACACTTCCAACCTCTTCCAAATTCCCGCCCAAATTGAATTGGCCGAGCGGCTGATCGCGGCCAGCTTCGCCGACAGCGTCTTCTTCAGCAACTCTGGTGCGGAGGCCATCGAATGCGGCCTCAAGATGGTGCGCAAATATCAGCATGATTTCGGCGACCCCAAACGCTACCGCGTCATCTGCTGCACGGGCGGCTTCCATGGCCGCACATTGGCGACGATCGCGGCCGGCGGACAGGAAAAGCATCTCGCCGGTTTCGGGCCGGTCGTCGACGGCTTCGACCATGTCGCCTTCGACAATATGAACGAGCTGCGCAACGCCATCACGGGCGAGACGGCGGCGATCCTGATCGAGCCGGTGCAGGGCGAAGGCGGCATGCGAACGGCGTCGGTCGATTATCTCAAGGCCTTGCGCGCGGTTGCCGATGAATTCGGCCTGCTGCTGTTCTTCGACGAAGTTCAATGCGGCATGGGCCGGACGGGAAAGCTGTTTGCCCACCAATGGGCCGAGATCGAGCCCGATATCGTGGCGACTGCCAAGGGTCTGGGCGGGGGTTTTCCCGTCGGCGCCTGCCTCGCCAAGGAGAAGGCGGCGCGCGCGCTGACCGCCGGCAGCCATGGCAGCACCTTCGGCGGCAACCCGCTCGCCATGGCCGTGGGCAATGCGGTGCTCGATGTGCTGCTGGCCGACGGATTTCTGGAGCAGGTGCAACGCCGGGCCGCGCGCTTGCGCGGCGGCCTGGAAGGGTTCGCGCGGCGGCATCCCGATCTGATCGAGGAAGTGCGTGGCGCGGGGCTTTTGATCGGGCTGAAATGCCTCGTGCCCAACACCGAGCTGATCGCAGAGCTGCGCGCCAACAAATTGCTGGCGGTGGGTGCGGGCGAGAACGTAGTGCGGCTGCTGCCCCCGCTCATCATCGACGACGGCCATATCGACGAAGCGCTCGCCATCCTCGAGACGACGGCTGCCGCCTGGAAGCCGGCTTGATCATGGCGCCCCGCCATTTCCTCGATCTCGATCTATTGCCCGGGGGCGAGTTGCGCCGGATCGTCGATCTGGGCGCCGGATTCAAGGCCAATCGCCCGCCGGGCGGCAATGCCAAGCCGCTCGCCGGCAAGGCCCTGGCCATGATCTTCGAGAAGCCGTCGACCCGCACGCGCGTCTCTTTCGAAGTCGGCATGCGCCAATTGGGCGGCGAGGTCATCGTGCTGGAGCGCGAGAGTTCGCAACTCGGCCGCGGCGAAACAGTGGCCGACACGGCGCGGGTGCTGTCGCGCTATGTCGACATCATCATGCTGCGCACGACCAAGGAGGAAAAGCTCCGCGAATTGGCCGAGCATGCGAGCGTGCCGGTCATCAACGGGCTGACGGACCGCACCCATCCCTGTCAGTTGATGGCCGATGTGATGACGTTCGAGGAGCGCTGCGGCCCCATCGCCGGACGCAAGGTCGCCTGGAGCGGCGACGGCAACAACATGGCTACGTCCTGGATCCACGCCGCCGAACGCTTCGGCTTCGCGCTCCACCTCGCCTGCCCGGCGGAGCTGAACCCGCCGCGCGCGGTCGTCGATTGGGCCCGATCCCGCGACGCCAAGATCGTTGTCACCAGCGATGTCGATGCCGCCGTGGCAGGCGCGGATTGCGTCGTCACGGATACCTGGATCTCCATGGGCGACAAGGACAGCGGCGACCGCCACAATCTGTTGAAGGCCTATCAGGTCGACGAACGGCTTATGGCGCTCGCCAAGCGCGATGCGATCTTCATGCATTGCCTGCCGGCCCATCGCGGCGAGGAGGTGACGCCGGGCGTCATCGACGGGCCGCAATCGGCCGTCTGGGACGAAGCGGAGAATCGTCTCCATGCCCAGAAGGGCATCCTCTATTGGTGCCTGACCGGTGTCGGTGGCTGACCGACTGCTGACCGGCGCCATGATGCCAGGCGATACGATGCCAGGCGATACGATGCCAGGCGATATGATGAACGACGATTTCGTCCTGCCGTTCCAGATCGAGGCGCCGGGCCTGCGCGGCCGGCTGGTGCGCCTGGGGCCGCTGGCCGACGAGATCCTGCATCGCCACGACTACCCGCCGCCGGTCGCCCGCCTGCTCGCCGAGATGCTGGCGCTGGCCGCCCTTCTGGCCGGCGCCCTGAAATACGAAGGCGTCTTCACCCTGCAGACCTCGGGCGACGGGCCGATCCGCCTGATGGTCGCCGATGTGACCAGCGCCGGTACCCTGCGCGGCTACGCCCAATTCGATGCATCGCGCCTGCCCGCGGAAGGCGATGCCTCGGTGCCGCGACTGCTCGGCGCCGGACATCTCGCCTTCACGGTGGATCAAGGCGATTTCACCGACCGCTATCAGGGTATCGTCGGGCTGGTCGGTGCGACCTTGGCCGATTGCGTCCACCACTATTTCCGCCAGTCGGAGCAGCTTCAATGTGCGCTGCGCCTGGCGGTCGGCAACATCGGCGGCCACTGGCGCGCGGGCGCCTTGATGCTGCAGCGCCTGCCGCCGCCCGAGGACAGCGCCGAGGCCGAGGCGGCTGAAGACGGCTGGCGACGCGCCCTCTCCTTCATGGCCAGCGTGCGCAGCGCCGAACTGACCGATGCGCATCTGGCGCCCGGTGCCTTGCTCTATCGTCTGTTCCACGAAGACGGCGTCCGGGTCTTCAACACCCAGGCGCTGAGAGCCGGCTGCCGCTGCTCGCGCGAACGGGTGGAGCAGGTGTTGCGCGCCATGCCGGCCGACGAACTGGCCGCCCTCCAATCCACGGGCGAGGCGGTCATCACCTGCGAATTCTGCAGCCGGCAATATCGCTTCGATCGCGCCACTCTCGACAGCTTCGCCGCTTGACCGTCGCGGCGGCGAGCGCCAATTTTACGTCGATCGAGAATCGCCGAAGGCTCGCAGAGGTGCCGCCAATGATCCGCAAATTCCTGGTCTTGTTGCTGCTGCTGGCGGGTGGGCTCAGCGCCTGCAATACGCCGCCGACGCGCGAGCCCTTCGCCAAGCTGACCTTCGGACATCTGCCACCTTATCGCTTGGCGGTCGCGCGGGTCGATGTGGTCGATGGCTATCGTCCGCCGCTGGCCCCGCCCAATGTCGAGCAGATGTTCCCGGCCTCGCCGGCCGGCACGGCCGCGCAGTGGGGCCACGACCGGCTTCAGGCGGCGGGCGGCACCGCGCGCGCCGTCTATACCGTGTTGCGCGGCGATGCGATCGAGACCCATCTGGCGGGCGATGAGGGCAGCGGCCTTTTCGGCGACTTCACCATTCCCCAGTCGGAACGCTACGACCTCAACATCGCCGTCCGGCTGCAGATCATCGATCCATCCGGGCGGGTGACGGCGACGGTAAATGCCAATGCCACACGCAGCCGAACCGTGGCGGCGGATGCCACGCTGAACGATCGCGAGCGCGTCTGGTTCGACATGACCGAACAGGCGATGAACGATCTCAACGCCTCGCTCGAGAAGAGCATCCCGCTATATATGCAGGCCTATCTGCGTTAACGCCGAGCTTCGAAGTTCGGAAAACCTAATCGGCGATCAGGCCGCCGCCCAATCGATCAGGCGGCGCAAGAAAGCCTCGCCCTCGGCGAATTGCGAGAGTTCGATGAATTCGTCCGGCTGATGGGCCTGCTCGATGCTGCCCGGCCCGCAGACGATGGCATCGATGCCGGCATCCTGGAACTGCCCGGCCTCCGTACCGAAGGCGAGTCCGATGGTGTCGTTGGCGCCGGTCAGCCGGCGCACGAGAGCTTCGGCGGGCGAGCCCGCGCGCGGCACCAGGGGCGGCACCGCGTAGCTTTCGCTCAAGGCCACGCCGGCCTCGGCGGCGCGCGCGCTCATGCGCGGCAGCAGATCCCGGGAAAGGTAGCGCTCGACCTCGGCGATGACGCTTCCGGGATCGACGGCTGGAATCGGGCGGAATTCCCAGGCAAGCCTGCATTTGCGCGCGATTATGTTGACTGCCGTGCCGCCTTCGATCGCGCCGACATTGACCGTGGTATAGGGCGGATCGAAGCCATCGTCGAAGGGCCCTTCGCGACGGAAGCGCGCGGCGAGTTTGTCCAGGAATCCGATGGCTTCGGCCGCATGGGCGATGGCGTTGACGCCGCGCTGCGTGGCGCTGGAATGGCCGTCGCGGCCGGT
>JBGPNG010000003.1:0-14470 GCA_041487395.1 Dongiaceae bacterium | reverse complement strand
AGGAAAGCATCGCCTACCTGCTCACGCGACCGGTCGGCCGCCCACCAGATCACGTGGTTCGCACCCATGCCTGCTTCAGCTATCAGGCAGCGTCATGGGGCAACAAGCGCCGCGTGGTCGCCAAGGTCGAATGGCACCCAGGCCAACTCTATCCGACCGTCGGCTTCATCGTCACCAACCTGACCCGGCCAGCCAAGCGCGTGGTCGCCTTCTACAACCAGCGCGGCACGGCCGAGCAGCACATCAAGGAAGGCAAGATCGCGATTCAATGGACCCGGCTGTCATGCCGGAAATTCCAGAACAATGCCGTGCGGCTTCAGCTTCATGCGCTCGCCTACAATCTCGGTAACTTCATGCGGACGCCGGCTCTGCCGGAGGCGGTCAAATACTGGTCGCTGACCAGCCTCCGGGAGAAGCTCGTCAAGATCGGCGCCAGGATCGTCACGCACGGCCGGTACGTCACGTTCCAGATGGCTGAGGTCGCGGTATCTCGTGGCCTGTTCGGGGAAATTCTGCGGCTGATAGCTCAACTCCGGGCGCCACCAGCTCCAGCTTGAGGAGGAGCCGAAGGTCGATGCCGCAGACAGACAACGGGAGAGGTGCGCCTTGACGACGAGAATCGGCGCCGTCACCGGCCTGGGAAGGCTTGGCTCAGGCGGATTAGCAGCAAACCCAGGCAAAGACCCTCCCGCACCGCGCGCAACATTGTCTGGGGCGGCCATGATGGCTACTGTCTTTCCAGAAATCAGGGTTCATTTGGGCAATGTCAGCCAAAGAAAGGCTGGTTTGGTCGACCATCTGGCGAATGTCGTTTGACTTGGATCAATGCGCTTCATGGTCGGGAAATCAATCCTACTCGCGTACTCTGTTCAGATAGAAAGGTCGACCATGTTCAAACATACCTCAATCGGAGGGTTACTCCCTGTCCGCCTATTTCTACCGATCGCGGCTTTGGTGATCGGAATGGCGCTGGCGAGTCCATCCCAAGCCGCGGGGACAGTGGTAAGCGTATCGCTTTGGGACAAGGGCGCAAATATGGCGATGGTGACCGACCTCGGGTTCCCCGCGGCCGGCAAGGATATGTCGAAAGTGACGATGGGCATCGCAGTTAGCGTCGATAACGTCAAAGCTGGCGAGATAACTTTCGAGGTTCTCAACTCATCGAAGGATACGATCCACGAGATGATTGTGACCAAGCTCAAGGACGCGAGCACGGCGCTGCCCATCAACGCCAGTGAAAATAGGGTCGACGAGGATAAGGCAGGGGATTTTGGTGAAGTCTCCGAGCTAGATCCGGGTAAGACTGGCGCCCTGCGGCTTGATCTAAAGCCGGGCAGCTACCTTCTCTTCTGCAACATTCCAGGCCACTTCACATCCGGGATGTGGACGATCTTCACGGTCAAGTAGTCGTTCGTGTGTGGTGGGGAGGGGCTTAGCGCAGCTCCCCCCAGCGCATCGGGATTGAACCGAAATTCGGCGTCATCTGGAGAATATCACCTATATCAATATCGAACGTGCCATCGAGGCGAATCGGGCAGATTAATACTTCATGGTTGCCCGCGTCTGCGCTGGCGGGTCGCTGACTATGGCCGATAGCATCGGGGTCTCGTTCGCAATGCGGAGTCGCGCAGCGGTCGTAGTAACAATCAGGTCAGTCGGACCATACCGCTCAATTCGTTGAGCCTGTGGCCGCCTATCCTTTGCTTTAGGGAATACTCATCCCCTGGGTGAGAAGATGTTCACCGAAGTCGTTGCCGAGTTGCACCGCTTAATTGACGAGGTCTATCACGCACGAAGGCTCCAATCCGCGCTAGGTTACTGGAGCCCCCTTGGAGTTCGAGCATGAACACATCCGGGACCCAGGTAAATTCCCTGCATGATCGCTGTTCAGCCCTCACCCCAGCCACCAATCGCCGCCGATTCGCACGAGAGTTTGAATTTTGCATCCTTCAGTCAGCCGCCGCCGAGTAATGGCTTTACAAGTCGAACCCTGTCGATCCGATGGCCATTCTCGGACAGCCGGCACAGCAGTTGATCTGTGACCCGCGTTCCATATGCAAGATCGAGGCGAAGTGCCGAAGCGCCCAGTCGCCGTGCTAGGTTCTCCAGGGCCGTCAGAAGGGCGGTCGTCACCGTTGTGTTGTCGATCAGGTCAAGAGCAACCTGATATTCGACGGAACAAACGGTGCCTTGGGCAAGCGAGGGCTCCATTCGATAGGTGCATAAGCCCTGAATCGTGCCGGCGCGATTCTCGACCGCGAGCACGCCGCTTATCGCCGGGCCGCATTCGATCAAGCCGAGGACATAGCCGCGCCATTGATCGAGGCTAAGGGTGAAATCCGCGCTGCGGGCGACGGCAAAGGCCCTATTGACGGACTCGGTCGCCAGCGATTTCACGATAAATCGGCGTGTCATGCCCGTTTCCTTGCGATTGGGCAAAGTTCGCCCGATGGCCCAAGGTTTCCCATGATGTGAATCAATTCGCTGACACAAATCGACGGTCTGGCGTACACTGGTTCCTTGGCTCATATTGCACTGCAAGAGCAGCACTATTCGCGCTCCTAGAGCGGCGGAGAGCCGTACGAATGACAATCCTGCGTACTGCCAAGCCGCGCCCCAATTCGTCGTTCGACATGGCGGGCCCTTGCGCTGCCTGCGACATCCGCGAACTCAGCGTGTGTAGCGTCTTGTCGGCGAAGGAACTTGCCCGGCTGCGCACGATCATTTCAACGAACAATTTCGAACGCGGCCGCACCGTCATCGGCGAAGGTGAACCGGCAGGCTACCTGTTCAACGTCGTACGCGGATCGGTGAAGCTTTACAAACTATTGAGCGATGGCCGCCGGCAAGTGACAGGTTTCTTGTTCCCGGGCGATTTTCTGGGCATTGCGCTCAACGATACCTATGCCTATGGCGCCGAAGCGATCGAGCCCTTGCAGCTCTGCCGCTTTCCCCGCAAGAAGCTGGAGGCCCTGTTGGCCGAGTTGCCGCGCCTGGAACGCAAGCTGCTTGGCACAACGGCGAACGAGCTCGCGGCGGCGCAGGACCAGCTGATGTTGCTGGGGCGCAAGACCGCCAAGGAACGCGTCGCCTCTTTCCTCGTATCGTTATCGCGCCGCGCGGTGAAGCGCCGCCGGCCGGCCTCGCCGCTCGATATTCCAATGAGCCGCATGGACATTGCCGACTTTCTCGGGCTGACGACCGAAACGGTCAGCCGCACCTTGACACAGCTGCGGCAGGCAAGGCTGATCGCCACGGGTCAGCGCAACCGAATCGACATCCTCGATCGGAAGGGACTTATCGAGCTGGTGGATGGGGCGGTGGACGGTTAGCGCTCGACGACGGGCCGTCCGGCATTTCTTCATCGATCAGAATCCGCTGCGCGGCGCCGTCCAGATCCTCAAACTGCCCTCCCGTGAGGGCTGCAGCGCGCAGAATTGAAATCTGCTCTGTCCTGCAGCTATCTGGTAGACGTCGTGCAGCCCTCCGAGCACAGGTGTCGCTACCACCGCGCCGCTCTGACGATACGGCGTTGTCGGGACCAGCGCGCAAGGCGCACACTGATTGATCGTCCGATGCGGAGGCCGTTGATTGAAGCATGCGACTTACTCGGCCAGCACTCGACGTAGGTGGCGTTCACCGAAGATGAATGTGTGATTCAGGCGTTCCTGCCTGGCCGCTCTCACCCATCGCTCGACGATCGAATTTGACTGGCCCGCCGGGGACTCTCGATTCAGATCAATGCTACCCGACGCCTACGCAGATAACCTGCCACAATGGGATTGGGCGCTCGGAAACTCGGCGACGAGGATCATCGCGATTCTCTTCCCGGAGATCGGACGATGTCTGCGAAAGAGACCACATCGCCTATCACCCAGGCGGCACGCGTAGCCGATTGGTTTGCGAAGACCACCTGACCCGGTGCACGGACGCGCCGAGCAAGAGACCTACCCCGTCGCAGGGCATCAGCTGAAAAACCATGCGCGAAGCACCCCGGCAAGGCTCGTTGAGGCCATCGTAACGATGGCCAGTCCTAGAATCGCGGTGATCAAGCCAAGGCCGATCGCAAGACCATCGCGTTCAATTAGTCCAAGCGCCAAGACCGATATCGCCGCGCCTGGCACCATGTGGCCGAGTGGGACCGGCAGCGTGATAATGATTGCCAACAAAAGGCAGATCGCTCCGACCGGGACCATAGCCCAGTCTCCCGCCATCCAATTGATCCGTGGTCGCACGATCCGCTCAAGAAAGTGCAACGTCGGAAGCGCTCGGTCGACGAAGATGACGAAATCCGTTCGGGCGATGGAGCGCCGAGCGAGTCGCGCCGGCAACCATGCGCGCCGGCGTCCGAGGAGAAGTTGCGCCGAGATCAAGATCAACGGAACGCCGAAAACGATGGATATCCCTGGCGCAGGGATGGGAAGCGCCATCGGAAGCGCGAGGACGAGTAGCAATGCGCCAATGGATCGTCGCCCCATGAACTCAATGATCATACCAAGCTCTACCCGCTCCTCGGCAACAGTCGCGGCGAAGAGTGCCAAAGCGTCAGAAAAATGACCGCTCTCGTCGTGTTCCGCTGTCGCCTCAGAACCTCGATCCCGCATTCGATGCCTCCGGAAATCCGTTCAAACGACCTACCGCGGCCCGCGGGCGCCGAACTCTATATAGATCAAGGTGGGAACCCGGTGCGCAAGTGACAATTCAAATCAGATTTTTCTGGGCTCCCTATTGATGGCGCGACGTTGTCAGAAACTGGTGAACTGGGCAGTCGGCGGCATGATCGCTGCGCTCGCGGTCTCCGTTCTTGACGCTTCCGCTACCGCTTGAGCCGGGTGTTCATAATGCGTGGAACAACGCCTATTTCGTGTTCCATAACGTCGCGGCAGTCCTAGTGGTCTGAACCTAACGCTTCCTACCGAAGCGTTAGGTGAATCAGACCGTCGGATCAAATAATTAGTGGGTCGATTCAGCCAACGGATGGCAGTCATCCGTTGGCATCGAACCACTGGTCAGGTTGGTGGTCTTTGCGGTAACGGGCGCTGCTCTGACGGGTGTATGGTATCGAGTGCGCCGCTTTAATCGCCGAGATCTTTGCCCCCGACCGGCGACCACTTCCTTGCCCATAAAGGGAAGAGAGACGTAGTGCCGAGCGACGGATCATCACCTGTGCTTGGTCTTTCGGAGGCCGACGCCGCCGCTCGACTAAAGACGGAAGGTGCTAACGAGCTGCCGCGAACAGGGCGGCGGACACTTCCGCTCATCGTCGTTGACGTGATCCGCGAACCGATGTTCGCGCTCCTGTTGGGTGCCGGCATGATCTATCTCTTGCTCGGCGACTTGGGCGAAGCATTGATGCTGCTTGCCTTTGCGACAATCTCGGTCGCAATCACGATCGTCCAGGAAACACGGAGCGAGCGCGTTCTCGAGGCCCTGCGCGATCTAACAAGCCCGCGCGCCTTGGTAATCCGGCAGGGAGTCCAAAGACGCATCCCGGGGCGGGAGGTCGTGCGAGGGGACGTCATCGTCATAGCCGAAGGGGATCGTGTTCCAGCCGACGCCTTGTTGTCTTCCGGTCAAGATGTGCAGACAGACGAGTCGCTACTGACCGGCGAATCGGTACCTGTCCGAAAAATCCCTGCAAAATCGCCGGCCGGCGCCGCACGTCCTGGCGGCGATGATCTCCCCTTCATCTTCTCCGGAACAATGGTGGTCCGTGGTCATGGTCTTGCCGAAGTCCAAGCCACAGGCACGCACAGCGAGATCGGAAAGATCGGTCAGGCGTTGAGCACCATCGAGACTGAGCCGCCACTCTTGCGGCGGCAGACTCATCGGCTGGTGCAAATCTTTGCGACGGTGGGATTGACGCTGAGTGCCGTTGCGGTCGTGCTCTATGGGTTGTTTCGGGGCTCCTGGCTCGATGGCCTGCTTGGCGGTGTCGCGCTTAGCATGTCGATGTTGCCCGAGGAATTCCCCCTTGTGCTCACCGTATTCATGGTCATGGGGGCGTGGCGCATCTCCCAGGCGCGGGTACTGACGCGCCGCGCCGCCGCGATCGAGACGCTCGGCGCGGCTACGGTTCTTTGCAGCGATAAGACCGGAACCTTGACGCAAAATCTCATGTCGGTTGCCGAGTTGCAAACTGCCGGTCAGGTGCTGTCGCTTGCCGAGAACGCCGACGACAAATTGCCGGAACGCTTTTGCGAATTGGCTGTATACGGGATTCTTGCAAGCGCGAAGGAACCGTTCGATCCGATGGAGACGGCCATCCATACCCTCGGTAACCGGTTTCCCAAGGCAGCCGCATATCTCAACCCTGATCGGATTCTTGCGCACGCCTATGGGCTGCGGCCTGAGCTTCTTGCAATGGCGCAAGTATGGCAGGAGCCAGGCAGAGGAGCCCCATACATCGTCGCCGCAAAGGGAGCGCCCGAGGCCATTGCCGTTCTTTGTCATCTCGATTCGGTCAGAATCGCCGAAGTACGGCGCGCGGCCGACGACATGGCCGCGCGGGGCATGCGAATTCTTGGCATTGCGCGGGCCTCTTTCGCCGGGTCCCAATGGCCGAGCACGCAGCGTGACTTCGACTTCGAGTTCCTTGGGCTCATCGGTCTCGCAGACCCGCTTCGGCCGACCGTGCCCGCCGCTGTGGAAGAATGCCGCTCGGCCGGAATTCGAGTGGTGATGGTCACGGGTGACTATCCAACGACGGCACGTGCGATCGCGGAGCAGGCAGGACTTGAGATCGGGAAGGTCACCGCCGGCAACGAGATCGAGGCAATCAGCGATGTCGAACTCGCGGAGCGTGTCCGGAACACAACTGTCTTTGCGCGAATCATGCCAGAGCAAAAACTTCGCATCGTGAACGCATTCAAGGCAAATGGTGATATCGTCGCGATGACCGGCGATGGCGTGAATGACGCTCCCTCGCTCAAATCCGCTCACATTGGCATAGCTATGGGCAGCCGCGGCACTGATGTCGCCCGCGAGGCCGCCGCCATCGTGCTGCTGGACGATGATTTCGGTTCCATTGTCCGGACGATCCGGCTCGGCCGTCGCATCTACGACAATTTGCGGAAAGCCATGGGCTACATCCTTGCGGTCCATGTCCCGATTGCCGGACTTTCGCTGCTCCCACTCATCTTCGACTGGCCGCTTGTTTTCACGCCCGTGCATATCGCCTTCCTCGAGATGGTGATCGACCCCGTCTGCTCGATCGTTTTCGAAGCCGAGACCGACGAGGCAGATGTAATGGCACGGAAGCCGCGCAATTCGCGCAGCCCGCTATTCTCAGGCGCACTTGCTGCCTGGAGCCTGTTCCAGGGCGCGCTGGTATTCCTCCTCGTCGCTACGATCTATGTCGTGGCGCTCAGGAACGGCCTTCCAGAGGCTGAGGTTCGGGCGCTCACATTTGTGTCGCTGGTTTTCACAAATGTCGGCCTCATCTTCGCCAATCGCTCGTTTAGTGCGTCTTTGATCGCGGCATTGCGCCGGCCGAACGCGGCGCTATGGTGGGCGATCGGCACGACCACGAGTTTAATGTTTATTGTGCTTGAGTGGCCGCCCGCCCGGAGGCTTTTCCATTTCGGGCCGCTGCACATCGACGATCTCGCCATTTGCGGCGGCGCCGGGCTAGTCACACTCCTCGCTCTCGACCTCTTCAAGCCGATCTGGCGCAGCCGTTTGACGTCATAAGAAACCGCGCGAATGATTGAAAGCCTCTTGCCGTTAAATCTATCGCATTCGGCATCGTGCTCATCTATGCCCTGCCGCTGTTGAAGAGCCCGGATTCTGGGCCGGCCTTGTTGCCTCAGGACGCGACAGCATGGGGTTGAAGACCGTGACCCTCCTTGCGCTGCTCGTTCTGCCGCGGCTCGCCTCCGGTTCCCATCCGGTCAGCGGCAGATCCCGAGGGGGGCAAAGCCCGCCTCAACAAACCCAGCTTGCGGCGGCGTGGCTTTGTCCGGTTGGATTGAGATAGATCAACGAGACGTCTCAAGCGCTATGGCGTGATGCACGCATGGAACGTCAAGGAGGATGCCATGAAGTCAGCCAAGGTCTTAGCGGTCGTCGCTGCCATATTCGCGATGGCCGGGATGATAGGCGGCGCCGGTGCACAACAACCGGCACCCCAGCAAGGTAACGGGGCTACATAATGGGACCCTGGATGATGGGTCCCAACGGCATGATGAGCGACGGAACCATGGGTCCATGGATGATGGGCCAGAACGGCACGATGCCGATTATGGGCTGGAACGGTCAGGATGCCTCCATGTGCACCATGATGACCGGCCATGTTGAGGGCCGTCTCGCCTACCTCAAGACGGAACTCAAGATCACCGACGCTCAGGCATCGCTCTGGAATGCCTACGCCGGCGCCGCGCGCCAGAATGCGCAAGCCATGACAGTCCGGTGTACTGCCATGATGAGCCAGGCGAAATCGACGGGACTCAGCCTGCCGGATCGCCTCGACCAGCACGAGCAGTTCATTGCACTGCAACTCGATGCCCTGCGGGCGATGAACAAGACCCTGAAGCCGCTTTATGCCGCACTCAACGACACCCAGAAGCAAGCCGCCAATCAGTTTATCTGGGGTCCGATGGGCATGATGTAGAAGCGGGTGCTCTGGAGATAAGCCATGTGGTGGAACGGTCCCTCTAGTGGGAGTGGTTGGCCGTGGGCTTGGTGGATGCTGGCCCACGGCATCATCTCGCTGTTGTTCCTGGCCCTGCTGATCGGCGCTGTGATCATGCTCGTACGCTTCATGGCCGGCGGCATGAACCGGCCCAGCTTCCGTAAACGACGCTCACCCGGGCTCGACGTTCTTGAAGAACGATATGCGCGGGGCGAGATCGACCGCGACGAGTATCTGCGGAAAAAGCGCGACATCATCGATCACGGCGCAATTGATTGAAACCCTTCACTGCAATGTTTGCGTCAGAGGAAACCGAAGCATGGTCTATTACTTCAGCAAGATGCTCCCGCTCGGCTTTGATGACGCCGTGCGGAGGACGACCGAGGCACTCAAACGGGAGGGCTTCGGCATCATCACCGAGATCGACGTCAAGGACATCTTCAAGAAGAAGATCAACGTCGATTTCCGCAACTACCGCATCCTCGGCGCCTGCAACCCCAGCCTCGCTCACGAGGCGCTTCAGCTTGAAGACAAGGTCGGCACGATGCTCCCCTGCAACGTCGTCGTGCAGGAGGTCGGAGAGGGCAAAGCCGAGGTCGCTGCGATCGACCCGGTGGCGTCGATGTCGGCAATCGACAATCCCCGCCTGAAGGAGGCAGCCGAGAAAGTCCGGGCGAAGCTGCGCCAGGTGATCCAAGGTCTCTGACGCAAGGGCCGATCACGATTGGCAAAATCGGTCAGCCAGCGCGGCTCAAAGGCGCCGCTCGCGCCGGCGTTCCAGCGAAAGGCGGCGCCTACATCGAAGTGCCGGCCCGATCGAGAGCGATTGCGTTCGACAAGACCGGCATGCTGGCCGAGGGACCGCCCGTCGTTCTCGGCATACAATTGCTGAACGGTCACAGCGAGGAAGAGCTCCTCGCCCGCGCACCGGCGTTCGAAGCCCGCAGCGGCCATCCTTTGGCGCGAGCGATCATCGAGTTCGCAAGCTCTCGCGGTGTTCGGCCAATTCCGGCGGAGGACGTGCGGCGGCTGTGGGCTTGGTGCGCGCGCTGCGCGCCGCCGGAATCGAGCATCAGTTCATGCTGACGGGCGACAGCCAGGCAACAGCCGACAGCATTGGTAAGCGGGTCGGCACCGACGAGATCCACGCCTAGTTTTTGCCGGCGGACAGGGTCGCCGCTGCCAAGGCCTTCGTCGGCAAGTACGGATCGATCGCCATGGTCGGCGATGGCGCCAACGACGCGCCGGCGATGGCGAGCGAGCCTTGGAATTGCCATGGCGCCGCCGGCAGCGACGCGGCGATCGAAGCGGCGGACATCGCCCGCATGAGTGACGCGCTGTCCAAGCTGCCTTGATTCGTCGATCATTCGCGGGGGACGCTCGGCGTTATCCGCCAGAACATCGTCTTTTCCCTAGCCGCAAAGACAGATTTTGTCGCCCTCACGTTCGTCGGCCTCGCATCCCTGTGGGGCGCCATTGCAGCGGGGGTCGGTTGCGTCACTTCTCGTGGTCGCCAATGGCTTGCGGCCGCTCAGGTATCGAGCGGCAGCATGGATCCAACGGTCCGAAACCGCGACGAAACTAGGGGTCGCGCCCCGAACGGTTTGATTGTCTAAGCTTCGTTCAGATGGCGAGGTTGGGCGGATCGGCGGAGCAGGTGCCGGACCGTCAAGAGGGCCAATATCGGGATCGCAACCCATTGCAGGAGCGGCGACAGCCCCGTTCCGATCCAGGGGACGGTTGGCATCCAATCGGAGTAGGTCCAATTCGCGCGAACGCCAGTGTTCAACCATTCACTGAAAACAGTGTAACCGAGGCCCAAACTCACCGTCAGGACAGAGACCCTTGCGTAGCGGTGCGACGGCCAAGCCGAATCCCCACTCAGAACAAGTGCGGTTACGAGGGTGGTAAGCGCGATTAGAATATCGCCGCCCGTGCAATGCAGAACAGCGAAGGCGAGCTCGCGCATGGTGGCAGTGGACCAGATCGTGTAAAGTGGAAGTTGGGCCGCTTCCCACACCGAGTGGCCCGCCACCGAAACGGCGAGGTATGTGCGGAGGGCGGCGAGCCACCTCGAAGAGTCCCGGAGGTGAGACCCGGTCAGCCGTTCCTTAAACCTTGCCATGCGCATCAGCCGTGCTTCGCCCGCCGAGACGCGGCACCCAGCGCGGCGTCGTCGCGGCGTATTGGTCGTAGGCATCGCCGAATTCATGTCGGACGTCCCGCTCCTCTGCGAGTGCCAGTCGCACATACATCAAGACGAGCAGCGGGAACATTGCGAGGGTCAGGATCGTCGGCCACTGCAAGATGAAACCGAGCATGATGGCGATGAAGCCTACATACTGCGGGTGCCGCACATACGCGTAGGGTCCGGTCACCGCGAGACGATGCTGTTTCTGAGCCTGATAGAGAACGCGCCACGCTGCCGAGAGCAGAATGAACCCGGCCAGGATCACAAGATTGCTGAGAATGTGAAGGACACCGAAATGCGGGTTGTCGCGCAAGCCGAACAGAGTC
Source organism: Dongiaceae bacterium (assembly GCA_041487395.1). Classification (GTDB taxonomy): domain Bacteria; phylum Pseudomonadota; class Alphaproteobacteria; order Dongiales; family Dongiaceae; genus DASXQK01. Next base: position 3,321 of record JBGPNG010000003.1, on the reverse strand, counting down.
CACCAGAGATGCCCGGCATCGTGTGAGAACGGGTCGAGGCCGGGATATCGGCTTTGAAGCCATCCTGAAAGCAGATAGATCGTCAGTGGAATTCCATACATCTCCGTGAATAGGGCGACGATGAAGGCGCTGAATGCGCCAAAGGACCGCCAGTCGCGCGGCGACTGCGGCTTGGCGAAGCTGTAAGCGAAAATGATGAAAACGGCCGAGTTGATGACGACGAGCGTCCACAGGCCATAGGCCGATGCGTCGTGGCTCATCGCCGATCTCCCGAGGTCGTCCCGCTCCGGTCGTGTTGATGCTCATCATCGCCGCCGTGATGATGGTGACCGTGCCCATGGTGCATGAAGAGGTGCATCAGCGGGCAAACCGCGAGGAGCAGGTACGGCAAGGCACCAAAGACATGTGCCGTATGCTCGGTGATCAGAAAGAACCCTGCGACGATCAGGAAGCCGCAGAGCACGATCCCGGACGGGGTACGCCACCACGGCGTTTGAGGTTGCTCGTTCATCGCCTGGAATCCTTCCGCCAATCAGTATCATGATCCGGCTGTGACGGCGAAGACGCTTTGATTCACGTCAATGGCTGCTTATATGGGATAGATAGATTATTATGAGATTTGGTCGCTCCGAGGCTAGAGCGACTGCAGTCGCGAGGCTCAAGGCGGCTGGAACGATCACGGAGGGCCGCAAGAGCCCAAGAAAAGCGAGTTTGTCTGATGGCCGCCGCCGAATCCCACGAGCATCACCCTCACGATCACGGCGATGGAGCGGATTCGACCGCACCTGCGCTAGACGGTCTGGCGCGCGACCCCGTCTGCGGAATGACGGTGGATTCGATGAGCTCGAACTACCGCACTGAGTACGGCGGCGCGGCTTATCGCTTCTGCAGTGTGGGTTGTCAGGCGAAGTTCATCGCCGATCCGCCCAAGTATTTGAACGCGAGCAATTCCGCGTCGATTTCGTCCGACCAGAAGGACATCATCTATACCTGCCCGATGCACCCGCACATCCGACGGACGGAACCGGGCAATTGTCCCATTTGCGGCATGGCCTTGGAGCCGGTAGGAACAACCGGCGACACTAGTCCCAGTGTCGAACTGATCGACATGACTCGACGCTTCTGGATAGGCGTGTCACTCGCGGCGCCAATGCTGATCCTGGAAATGGGCGCCCACTTCCCTGGCTTGAACCTGCACCGCTATGTTTCGCCGCAGGCCTTGGTCTGGATTCAGTTTGTGCTGGGGACGCCGGTCGTGCTGTGGGCCGGATGGCCGTTCTTCGAGCGCGGTTGGGCATCGGTCGTCAACCGCAGCCTCAACATGTTTTCCTTGATCGCGCTGGGCGTGGGCGCCGCCTATGCTTACAGCCTCGCAGCTACATTCGGTCCCGGCTTTTTTCCAGAAGGGCTGCGGCAGGAAGGCGGAATTGTTGCCGTCTACTACGAGGCCGCCGCCGTCATCACCGTGCTCGTTCTGCTCGGCCAGGTCCTGGAACTTCGTGCGCGAGAGCAGACGGGCAGTGCTATTCGCGCCCTATTGAACCTCGCGCCGAAAACTGCCCGACGCATCCGCGACGCTAGAGACGACGAGGAGGTGTCGCTCGACCAGGTGCATATCGGGGATCGACTGCGGGTCAGACCCGGTGATGGTGTGCCGGTGGACGGCGTTGTGCTGGAGGGCAAGAGCGCTGTCGACGAATCGATGGTGACCGGCGAGTCCATGCCGGTCGAAAAGGAATCCGGCGCCAAGGTGATCGGCGGCACGATCAACGGGACCGGCGCCCTGGTGATGCGGGCCGAAATGGTCGGCTCAGACACCATGCTGTCCAGGATCGTCCATATGGTTGCCGAGGCGCAACGCAGTCGCGCCCCGATTCAGCGGCTCGCCGACCTGGTATCCGCCTGGTTTGTACCGGCGGTGATCGCCGTCGCGGTGGCCGCCTTTGCGGCCTGGATGATTTGGGGACCTCCTCCGGCGTTTGCCTACGCTCTGGTCGCCGCCGTCTCCGTCGTCATCATCGCTTGTCCTTGCGCGCTCGGCCTCGCCACTCCAATGTCGATCATGGTGGGCGTCGGCAAAGGAGCGACCGCAGGCGTGCTGATCAAGAATGCTGAAGCTTTGGAGCGCTTCGAGAAGATTGATACCCTCGTCGTCGACAAGACGGGCACGCTCACCGAGGGCAAGCCGCGCGTGGTCGCGGTGGTGCCCGCGCAGGGATTCGACGAGCCCACGATTCTGTCGCTGGGGGCCAGCCTCGAACGCTTGAGCGAGCACCCGCTCGCCGCCGCCATCGTTGGCTCTGCCCGTCAGCGCGGCGTTGCGATCGAGGATGTCCTGGACTTCCGCTCGATCACCGGCAAGGGCGTTACCGGCTCGATCGGCAGTCGCCAAGTTGCGGTGGGCAATTCGAAGCTCCTCAAGGAAATAGGCGTTGCTGCGGCGCTTCTCGAAGCACGCGCCGATGAGTTGCGACGGGAGGGTGCCACCGCCATGTTCGTCGCGGTGGACGGACGTCCGGCCGGCGTCATCGCCGTCGCCGATCCGATCAAGACGACCACCCCGGCGGCTTTGGACAGCTTGCGGAGCAACGGTATTCGGATCGTGATGTTGACGGGCGACAATCGCACGACCGCGCAGGCCGTTGCGGCGAAGCTCGGTATCACCGAGATCGAGGCCGAGGTTCTGCCGGACCAGAAGAGCGCGATCGTGCGCCGCCTGAGAAGCGAAGGCCGCACCGTGGCCATGGCCGGTGATGGGGTCAACGATGCGCCGGCACTCGCGGAGGCGGACGTTGGCGTGGCGATGGGCACGGGAACGGATGTTGCCATGCAGAGTGCAGGGGTCACGCTCGTCAAAGGCGATTTGGCGGGCATCGCACGGGCGCGGGCGCTCAGCCGGGCAACGATGCGGAACATTCGCCAGAACTTGGTGCTTGCCTTCGTGTACAACGTGCTTGGCGTTCCGCTCGCAGCAGGCGTTCTCTACCCGGCCTTCGGCCTATTGCTCAGCCCGATCGTAGCGGCGGCCGCGATGAGCCTGAGTTCTGTCTCGGTGATTGGGAACTCGCTTCGGCTGAGGTCGGTGCGGCTGTAGAATTGAGTGAACGATGAATCGAGTGACCTTCGCATCGGTAACGAGATGAACGACAGCGACACAGCCCGTGATGCCGTTGCGCGGATATCTCGCGCTAGACTTCCGGGCAGCATCTGGGCACTCGGCTTCGTTAGCATGTTCATGGACGTCTCTTCTGAGATGATTCACGGCCTCCTGCCCGTTTTTCTTGTCACCGTCCTGGGCGCGAGCACCGCGACGGTCGGGCT
>JBGPNG010000002.1:0-14776 GCA_041487395.1 Dongiaceae bacterium | reverse complement strand
GCCGACGTTGATCGCTAGACGGCCGCCATCGGCTGGTCGTTGGTGACCACAAGGGTCTCCGGATGGAAGCCGTTGAAATGGGTGGCCGTCGCATTGGAATAGGCGCCTATGCGGTCGATCTCAATCCAGTCGCCGTCCTCGATATCGGCCGGCAGCTCGAATGTGCCGGGCAGCACGTCGAGGGAGTCGCAGGTCGGGCCGTTCAGCACGAAGGGCTCGAGGGGGGCCGTCGACTCGTTTTGCAAGCGCACCATGCGGGCCGGCACCGTGATCTTGGCCGAGACCATCTCGTCGAACGAGCCATAGATGCCGTCGTTGATATAGAGTTGGTTGCCCTTGCGCAGCTGGACCTGAACGATGATGGATACGCCATGCGCTACAAGGGCGCGGCCCGGTTCGCACATCAGCACGCAATCGCGGCGCAGTTTCAGTTCCTTCACGCCGGCCTCGATCGCCGCCATATAGTCCTCGAGCGGCGGCGTATGGGTGCCGACATAATGGGCCGGGAAGCCCCCGCCGACGTCGAGCATCTGAAGAGGTGTCCCGGCCGCCTCCATTGCCTGCCCAACGATGCGCAGCGCATCAATATATGCTGAAGGAACAAGACATTGCGAGCCGACGTGGAAGGCGATGCCGACTTGGCAGCCGTGAGCGCTCGCGTTACGCAGAAGCCCGGCGGCTACGTCCGGTTTCGCGCCGAACTTGGCCGAGAGATGGAAAAACGTCCCCTCGACCGGGGGGTGTCTCGAGCCGCACGACGATGCAAATTCCCTCGCCCCCGCCGGTCTCGTCGATGATCTTGGTGATCTCTTTTTCATGATCGACGACATACGTGTCGATGTTGTAGATGCGCGCGGCGGCGTGAATGACAGCCCGCGACTTCACCGGATGCATGAAATAGGCGCCGGCATCGGGAAAAGTCTCGCGGATCAGCGCGATCTCGGGCAGCGACGCGGTATCGAAGTGGCGGATGCCGGCAGCGTAGAGGGCGCGTAGCACGCTTGGATGGGGATTGCATTTGACCGCGTAGAGCACGCGCCCGGGAAACAACTCGAGGAAGCGCTGGACCGCCTGGCGCATCACATGGGGGCGCAGGCAATAGACCGGATAGCTCGGCTGCAGGGTCTTGATCATGCTGCGCACGTCGTCGAACTGTATGTCCACGGCCGCCTCCCTGCTGCGAACGGGCTTCTAGCGCATGCGGCCGCCGCTGTCGACCGTCCCGGTGGGGCTATGCTTACCGCCATGGTTTTTGCCGGTGGATTTCCGCTATCCTGCCGCCGAGGGCATTTGGGGGTCTCGTGACGAATCGGCACATTCTGGCGTTCCTGTTGGTCCTGTTGTCCGTTGCCTGCCTGCCGCGTTCGGCCGGCGCTGCGGCGCTGTCGGCGGGCGACCAGATCATCTACCGGGCCGCGTTTAAGGCGATCGATAAAGACCACTGGGTCGACGCCCGGCGCATGGCCGGAATGGCGAAGAACAAACTGCCCGGCAAGATCATCCAATGGCTCGATCTGATCCGGCCCGGACCGGGGCGCTCGTTCGACGAGATCACCAGGTTTATGCGGGAGAACCCATCCTGGCCCAATCAGAACACACTGCAGGCGATGGCCGAGCGCAACATGCCGCCGGGCATGCCGACCGGTGCCGTCGAGGCCTGGTTTCACGGACGGCAGCCGCAGACAGCCTATGGCGCGGCCGCCCTCGCCCGCGCCCTGATCTCCCATGGCCGGCAGGCCGATGCGACCCAGCTGCTGCAGGGCGCTTGGCGCGACGAGAATTTCGACAGCGAAGACGACGAACGGGCCTATCTCAGCGAGTTCGCCACTCTGTTGCGGCCGGAGGACCATGTCGACCGCCTTGACCGCCTGTTGTGGAGTCGCGACGAACAATCCGCCCGCCGCATGATTCCATTGGTCGACGCGGGCCACCAGGCCCTGGCCGAGGCGCGCATCGCGCTCATGAAAAAGGACGACGCGGCGGTAACAACGGCGGACAACGTGCCGCCGGCCCTGCAACATGATGCCGGCCTTCTGTTCGAACTGGCCCGCAGTCGCCGCAAGGCCGACGATTTCATAGGTGCCGCCGCTGTGCTCGACCCGCCGCCTGCGGTCAATAGCCGGCCGGATCTATTTTGGCCGGAGTTGGAGGATGCGGCCCGGCGCGCGGTGCTGCGCGGCGACATGTCGGTCGGCTATCGCCTCGCCGCCGGGCATCAGGCGACCGACGGCGTCACTTTCGCCGACGGCGAATGGCTCGCCGGCTGGATTGCACTGCGCTTTCTCGACGATTTCAAGCAGAGCTACACCCATTTTACCGGCCTCTACACCGGTGTCACCTCGCCGATCAGCAAGGCTCGCGGCGCCTATTGGGCAGGCCGTGCAGCCGAGGAGATGGGCGATCTGGCAACCGCGCAAAACTGGTATCGGGCCGCCGCTTCCAACTTGACGACTTATTACGGCCAGCTGGCGGCGGCGCGTATCGGCAGCCAGGACGCCTTGCGATTCGGACCCATGCCCCGGCCCAACAAGGCCGAGCGGGCGAAGTTCGACGGCCGCGAGATGGTGCGGGCCGTTCGCATGCTCGCCCAGCTCGATCAATCCGACCAGACCCGGATCTTTCTGCAGAAGATGACCGACGACACATCGAGCCCGACGGAATTGCGCATGATTGCCGATCTCGGCCATGAAATGCACCGCGACGATCTGGCTGTCATGGTGGCGAAATCCGCACATACCAAGGGCGTCGAGCTGATCGATTATCTCTATCCGCTGCGCGCGATCCCCCCTGGGACGGGACCGGAAGATTCCCTGCTTCTTGCCGTCATCCGCCAGGAAAGCGCCTTCGATGTGAAGGCCGTGAGTTCTGCCGGCGCGCTTGGCCTCATGCAGTTAATGCCTTTCACGGCCAAGCATATCGCCAAGACGCTGAAGACGCGCTTCCGCAAGAACGATCTGACCAAGGACGGCAATTACAACATTGCCCTCGGGCGCGCCTATCTTGGGGAGTTGCTGGAATTCTTCGATCAATCCTACGTGCTCGCCATCGCCGCCTATAACGCCGGCCCCGACCGGGTCAACAGCTGGATCCGCCTTTATGGCGATCCACGCGACTACGGCGTGGATGTGGTGGATTGGGTCGAGACGATTCCGCTGTCGGAGACGCGAAATTATGTTCAACGCGTCCTCGAGAATATTCAAGTCTATCGCCATCGCCTGGGCGCTTATCAGGTCGTTCAGTCACTCCAGCAAGACTTGACGAGACGGGGCACTCAATAGGGCATGAGCGATCTCCAAGGTTGCCGGGCCGTCGTCTTCGATGCCTATGGCACGCTCTTCGATGTAGTCGCACCGGCGCGCGATTTGCTGGGCAAGCGGGCGGAGGCAGTCGCCACGCTCTGGCGCCGCAAGCAACTCGAATACACATGGCTGCGAAGCTTGATGGGCCGGCATGCCGACTTCGCCCAAGTCACTGCCGAGGCATTGGATTACGCACTGGCCGCAAGCGCGATCGACGATCCCCAGCTCAGAGCCGAGCTTCTGGCCGCCTATCGGCGCCTGCCGCTCTATTCCGATGTGCCTGCGACGCTCGCGCTCTTGCATGCTGCAGAGGTGCGCACTGCAATCCTATCGAACGGAACGCCCGAGATGTTGAGGGCGGTCGTCGCCCATGCCGGCCTTGAAGTCACCGTCTTTCCGGTGCTGTCGATCGAGACGGTCGGTGTGTTCAAACCCCATCCCAAGACGTATGGCGTGGCGGCAGAACGGCTTGGGCTGGAGCCCGACCGGATCTGCTTCGTCAGCGCCAACGGCTGGGATGTTGCCGGAGCCGCGGTCTTTGGTTTTGCCGCCGTCTGGCTCGACCGCCGGAACGAAGCGGAAGATCGGCTTCCCGGGCGACCAGCCGCGCGGATTCCCACGCTGGCCGAACTCCCTGCCCTGCTGTCCATTGCCCAATGACCGAGCCCGCCGCCGACACCGGCTTTCGGGAATGCTTTTTCCGCAGCCAGGACGATCTTCGCCTCCATTGGCGCGACTATGGCGACCCGTCCTCGAGGCGCATGCCCCTGCTCTGCCTTGCCGGATTAACTCGCAACGCCAAGGATTTTCATGCAATCGCCCGGCGGTTTTGCAGCGAACGCCGGGTGCTGGCCTTCGACTATCGGGGCCGCGGCCGATCTGCCCGCGATCCCGACTGGCGGAACTATCGCCCGGAGACCTATCTCGCCGATATTCTCGATCTGCTGACGGTCGCTGGCGTTCATCGAGCCATCGTCATCGGCACCTCCATGGGTGGCTTGCTGGCCATGGGGCTTGCCACTTTTCGCCCGACGATGCTTGCCGGCGTCATATTGAACGACGTGGGGCCGGAGATCGCCGGCCAGGGCTATCAGCGCATCCTCGACTATATCGGCACCGACCGGCCGGAGCCCGACTGGGATGGCGCCGTCGCGGAGATGAAGCGGATATCTCCAATGCTCTCCCTCAATACGCCGGCAAAATGGCTGCGCATGGCCGACAGCAGCTATCGCCGGGGCGAAGACGGGATGCTCCATTTCGACTGGGACATGGCGCTCGCCCGCGGCCTGGGCGCGAAACCCGGCGCGCTGGCGGATTTGTGGCGCCTCTACCGCGCGCTCGGCCACCGGCCGGTGCTGGCCATCCGCGGCGCATTGTCCGATGTGCTCAGCGAGGGTACGTTCGAGCGCATGGCCCAGGAGAAGCCCGATCTTCAACGAGTCATCGTGCCGGACGTGGGCCATGTGCCGGCACTCGACGAGCCGGAGGCGGCCGCGGCCATTCATGACTTCATCTCCAGATTCTAACCGCCCGCCGACATCTGGCCCTTTGCCGACAGCCGCCGAGGTCGAGGTCGCGGCCGCGCGGATCGCGAGCCATGCGATCCTGACGCCCCTGCTCGAATGGCCAGCGCTGAACGAACGCGTCGGCGGGCGAGTTTTCGCCAAACCGGAACAGCTTCAGCGCACCGGGTCCTTCAAATTCCGCGGGGCCTACAACAAGCTGAAGCATCTGGTCGAAGAGGGCGGCGCCAAGGGCGGTGTGATTGCCTATTCCTCCGGCAATCATGCGCAGGGCGTGGCCGCCGCGGCGCAGATATTGGGCGTCAAGGCGGTGATCGTCATGCCCTCCAACGCGCCGGCGATCAAGCTTGCCAATACGCGAAGCTATGGTGCGGAGGTCGTGCTCTACGACCGGGAGAAGGAGAATCGCGAGGCGATGACCGAAGCCCTCGCCGCGGAGCGCGGTGCCGCCATCGTAAGACCCTATGACGATCCCGACATCATCGCAGGCCAGGGCACGACCGGCCGGGAAATGGCGCGACAAGCCAGGGCACTGAGCATCGATCTCGACGCCGCCTTAATGCCCTGTGGCGGCGGCGGCCTCATTTCCGGCTCGGCGCTGGCCTTGCGCAGTGTTTGGCCCGATCTGCCGGTTTATGCCTGCGAGCCGGCGGCCTTCGACGATACCGGCCGCTCGCTGCGCGCCCATCGTCGCCTGCCGATTGAGGCCGGCGGGCGGTCGATCTGCGACGGCCTGTTGTCGCCCATGCCAGGCGAACTGACCTTTGCCCTCAACGATCGGCTGCTGGCGGGGGGCATCGCCGTGCCCGACGACGAGGTGCTGGCCGCGATGGCGTTCGCCTTCCGCGTCTTGAAGCTTGTAGTGGAACCGAGCGGCGCGGTCGCGCTGGCCGCCATCCTCAGCGGCCACTTCGATTGCCGCGACCGCAGGGTCGGCATTGTTTTTTCCGGCGGCAATGTCGACCCCGATCTCTTTGCGCGCTGCCTTGCCCTGCCCGCCTAAACGAAACGGCCGCCCCGAGGGCGGCCGTTGGCGAACATCGATGGCGGCGGAGCTTTAGCTACCCGGTCCGTTCTTGCCGTCGCCGCGAGAACCCCCGGCCGGATCGCTGTGCCGAACGTGGCCCTCGAGAAAGGCGCCGGGCTCGATCGCCAGGATCTGGTGGATGATGTCGCCGACGACCTTTGCCGTGCGGTCGAGCGTGACGGTGCTGGCCTTGATCTGACCGGTCACCTGGCCGCACACACGCGTCGTCTCGGCCATCACATTGCCGTTGACCACAGCACCTTCGCCGATGGTGAGCGATCGGCTTTGGATGTCGCCCTCGACGATGCCATCGACCTGCAGATCGCCGGCGCTGATCAGATCGCCCAGAATCTTGAGGTCGGAGCTGATGATCGACGGAGCGGCGCTCCGCGGGGTCGTCCGGGCACCATCGACACTGCCGCCGATGTTGGCTGCCCCGCCACCCGGTTTGCCCTGACTGCTAGCCTTTGAAAACATAACGCCCCGCTTTCAAGAAACTCATTGGGTCCAGAGGTCGCCCGTTGACGAGGACCTCGTAGTGAACATGCGGGCCATTGCTGCGCCCGGAGCTGCCGAGAAGGCCGATCTGTTGACGGTAATCGACAGTATCCCCGACTCTTACGTCGACCCGCGCCAAATGCCCATAGCGGGTGTGGACGCCAAGACCATGATCGATCTCGACCATCCGGCCGTAATTGCCCATCCAGCCGGCATAGACCACGACGCCCGGCGAGGTGGACAGCACCGGCGACAGCAAGGCGTTGGCCATGTCCAACCCGGCATGGAAGGCGAGCCGTCCGTTGAACGGATCGCGCCGAATGCCGAAGCCGCTGGCAATGAAATAGTGATCGATCGGCGCCGTCAGAGGTAGCGTGCGCAGAACCAGCTGCAGCGTCTCCAGCCGGCCGACTTCGCCGTCAAGGGAGGCAACACTCGCCATCAATTGCTCGCCGCCTGTCTCCATCGGGGGTTCCTTCACCGGGATGAAGGGGCCGCCTTGGCCGGAAAGTTCGTGGGCGGCGCGCAACAACAGGCCGTCGACGTCGACACCGGTCATCGCCACGGTCTTTTCGACCTCGTCGACACCATTTCGCGTGCGTGCGGCCAGGCGTTCGACGATCGACTGCTGCGAACGCTGGATCGAGGCCAGTTGGTTCTCCAAATCGCCGATCCGGCCCGTCAGATCGCGGCGCGCCGATTGCAACGCATCGCGCTGCCCGATCGCGGTGGCGAGTGCCGTCTGCGTATCGCTGATTTGGCGCAAAAGATGGGCGTTGTCGTCGCGCGCCGAATTCAGCTGGTTCAACAGCATCCCGATCTGCTCTTCGGCCAAGTGGCGGGCGAGATCGCCTTCCGCCTCGCGCTTGTCGGCCGTGCTCAGGTCGCTCTGCAGTATTGCCACCTGATCGGCCAGCACCTGCTTGCGGCCATCGGCCATGGAAAGCACGCGACGAACGGCGTCCAACTCGCCGGCCAGTTGCTGACGCGTCGATTGCAGTTCGGCGCTCACCGCTTCGCGCGTCTGGTTCAGATTCGTATTTTGCGATTTTGCCAGCTGCAATTCGTCACGCAGCCGCGTGACGGTGTCCGCGAGCTGCTTGTTGTTGGTCGCGACAGACTGCAAATCGAGCTCGAACAGCCGAAGCTTTTCGCGCAATGCCGTTTGTTGCCGCTGCGATTGACTGAGGTCGGGCAAGGTGCCGTTGTTGGCGAGGCTGTTGTTTGCGATCGCCGCGTTCTGATCGGCGCCGATATTTTTGGCGAAGCCGAGGAGTTGATCGTAGGAATGCGTAACTTCGTTCAGCAAGTCGACATAGGCCACTTGCGCACGATCGAGTTCGCCGCGCTTGGCCTCGAGTTGGCGCCCGCTGATGACCATGTTGGTCGTGGCATAGCCGCCCCAGAGCGCGAAACCGAGCAGGATCGCGGCGGTCACTTTTTGTTGGCGTGAGGAAATGGCCAGGTAGCTGACCCGGCCGTCGGTACGCAGAATCAATTCGCGAGGCGGGAACCAACGATCGAGGGTGTTGCGGCACCGACGAACCAGGCTCGGACGTAGAGTCGTATCATCAGACATCTGCAATCGATACCTCGACGCCTTCATCTCATGCAGACCCCTAATCTCACAAATCCCCTAAGACACGACTAACGTGGGTCCGTGCCCACGCCGCTTTACATCTCCACTGCCATCGCCCATGGCGATACGCGTCGGCTTACCATTTATGTTTCCCGCCGCAAGTTCCCTGTCATGGCGACGAGTTTCCCGGTTTTCGTCTCGCCTTGATCCGGCGAGTTGCTAGCCACCGAAAACTACTGACTGCCCCCTGGACATGCAAGTTGAATCTTGCCCAGTAGTATCAGCGACTTGGCTATGATTCCGTGAGCGTAAAGTTGCGTTCGACATAATCGACGACGGCACGCACGCTATCCTCGATGGGGTGAGTCGCCGTATCGACCACAAGTTCTGCAGCCTCAGGCTCTTCGTAGGGCGCAGATACACCGGTGAACTCCGCGATTTCTCCGCTGCGCGCCCGCTTGTAGAGTCCCTTGGGATCGCGCCGCTCGCAGGTGGCGACGTCCGCCTTGACGTAAATTTCGTGGAAGCGTTCCTTGGCGGCGCTGCGGGCGCGCTGGCGGTCGGCTCGATAAGGCGAAATGAATGCGGCGATGGTGATCATGCCCGAGTCTGAGAACAGCGCCGCCACCTCGCCGATGCGCCGGATATTCTCGGCTCGGTCTGCCGGTGTGAAGCCGAGATTGGCGTTGAGCCCATAGCGGATGTTGTCGCCGTCGAGGACGTAAACCAGATAGCCTTTCTGGAACAACCGGCTTTCGACCTCCATGGCAATCGTCGACTTGCCGGCGCCGGAGAGTCCCGTGAACCAGAGCACGCCGCCCTTATGTCCGTTGCGCAAGGCGCGCGCGGCTCCGGTGACGCCATGGGCGACCCGCTGCAGATTGCTCGAACGTACTGTCACGCTCGCGCGCTGATCGGGATAGCCCGCCATGTCGATCAACCCGCCGCCGACGATGTTGTGACCATCCGTCAGCACGAAGCGTCCCGTTCGGGCGATCGCGCTCGCCTCGTCCAATGCCAACATCGCACGGCTGCGCAGGATGACATCGGCAACACCGTGGCGGGCGACTTCGCTGGCATCGCGTTCGCTCATATCTTCGGTGTCGAAGATGCGTTCGACGCGCTGGGCCGTGACCGGCACCTCGCGGGTAGCAAGCTTCAGGCGATATTCCCCGCCCTGCCGCAGCGGGTCATGGCCCAACCAGATCAGCCGGCCGCGAAACACATTCGTCAGGACCGGCGGGCTGTCCGGCAGACTGGCGATTTCGCCGCGCTCGATGAAAATCTGCTCGTCCAGCGTGATGGCGACCGATTCGCCGGCCTGGGCCTGGAGCGCCGGCGAGGAGCGGTTCCACCCCTCGATCGAATGGACCCGTGCCGTCTTATTGCTGGGGGAGAACAGCAGCCGGTCGCCGACGGCGAGCCCACCGCTTTCAATCCGTCCAGCGATGATGCGACGATCGTCAAATTTATAGATGTCCTGGATTGGCAAGCGCAGCGGCAGATCGACGGGGCGCAGCGATGGTCGGAAGCTGTCGAGCGCCTCGATCAGCGTCGGCCCCTTATACCAGGGCATGGACGCGGCATGGCGCACGAGGTTGTCGCCCTCGCGTGCCGAGATCGGTATCACAAAGTCGGCCTTGGCCCCGAAACCGTTGAGGTAGTGGCTGTATATCCGCCGGATCTCCTCGTAATGCGCCGCCGAATAGTTGACGAGGTCCATCTTGTTGACCACGACGGCCACCTGCCGGATGCCCAGCAGATTGAGCAGGAAGCCATGCAAGCGAGATTGCTGCTGGATGCCGTGACTGGCGTCGATCATCAGCAAGGCCGCCTGCGCGCTGGCCGCCCCGGTGATCATGTTCTTGATGAACTCGCGATGCCCGGGCGCGTCGATGATCACGTAATCGCGCAGCTTGCTGCGGAACCAGATCTGGGCGGTATCGATGGTAATGCCCTGGTCGCGCTCCGACTGAAAGGCATCCATCAGGAACGCCCATTCGAAGGGCATGCCGCGCCGCTCGCACATCGCTGTGATGGCGTCCAGTTTGCCATCGGGCAGCGAGCCTGTGTCGTGGAACAGGCGCCCGACGAGGGTCGACTTGCCGTGATCAACATGGCCGACGATGACGACGCGAAGCGGCTCGGTGCCCGCGACATTTCGCATTTGAGCGGACATCACATATACCCGGCGGCGCGCAGCCGCTCGAAGGCATCCTCCGTCTCGCGGTCCATCGCCCTGCCGGCGCGCTCGGGTGCCGTAGTCGCGTCGAGCTCGGCGATGATTTCGTCCAGCGTCACGGCGTTGCTTGCCATCGGCGATGTGATGTCGGAATCGCCCAGCGAGCGATAGCGCTTCCCACCTTTCGCGAAATAGAGGCCGACCACCGGAATTGCTTCGCGACGGACATAGCGCCAAATGTCGCGCTCCGTCCAATGGAGCAACGGATGGATGCGCAGATGCGTGCCGCGCGGCAGGTCGGTATTGAAATAATCCCAGAACTCCGGTGGCTGATCGTGGAATTCCCACTGCCCGCCGTCGCCGCGCGGGCTGAAGATACGTTCCTTGGCGCGCACGCTCTCCTCGTCGCGCCGGATGCCGGCGATGATGCCGCGGAAGCCATGTTTCTCGATCGCGCTCTTGAGCCCGAGGGTCTTGCGTGCGGCAGAGCGGGCAGCAGGCGGAAGCGAGGGGTCGGTCGCCTCCACCGGCGGGCAATTCTCCAGAATCAAGTTCAGTTTCCACTCGGCCGCATAGCGTTCCCGGAAGGCGTACATCTCGGGAAACTTCCTGCCGGTGTCGATATGCATGACAGGGAACGGCACATGGCCCAGGAAGGCCTTGCGGGCCAGCCAAACCATGACGTTGCTGTCCTTGCCCAGCGACCACAGCATGGCCAGCCGATCGATACGGTTGAATGCCTCGCGCAGGATATAGACGCTCTGAGATTCGAGCTGATCGAGATGGTCCATCGTCGGGCTTACTTCGCAGCTGCGGAAAATTCTTGTCGCCGAGGCCGTTTACAGCCTGGCTCCGGGAAAATCAATGGTTTAGGGGATGAAGGCCCGGGGATTTCGGCCCTTTCGCCCGTTTCGACCCTATGACTTGCCTGGCTGCCATTCGAATACGGCGATCAGGCAGCCCGCGTCGGTCCAGGAATTATGATGGCTGCCCGGCCGGTAACTGACGAAATCCCCCTGGCGCAGCACCAGGCCATCGCTGTCGGTCAGCTCACCTTCCAGGATCAGGAAATCCTCGAAGCCGGGGTGATCATGGGGAATCGTCCGGGCGCCGGGCTGGAGGCGCATCAGATAACTGCCCTCGCCCCGCTCTCGGTCGAAGCTGATCGGCCTCCAGGCGATTTCCGGCTGGAGCGGGCCCTCCAAATCGTAGGGCAGGAATTCCGCATTGCCGATTTCGAAGACTTGCCGGTCCGTTGAATTCCGCATCGCTTTCGCCTCCTTCAGCCCATCGTCACGCCCTACAGCAGCGAATCCAGGCCTGCATTTTGGATCATGAAATTATCACGCAACAGTGACTGCTCTCCAGCCGCTACATGAGCGGCGCTGGCGGAAAATCCGGCGACCCGCTATGAAGCGGTCATGACCGTCGAAGGCCCCCTTTCCGGTATCACCGTTCTCGATCTGACACGGGTCCTGGCCGGGCCCTATTGCACCATGCTGCTCGCCGATCTCGGCGCCCGGATTATCAAGGTGGAACCGCCCGAAGGCGATGATTCCCGGCGCTATGGCCCGTTCATCAACGGCAGATCGGGCTATTTCACCGCATTCAATCGCGGCAAGGAATCGATCGCCCTCGACCTGAAGAAGGAGGCCGACCGCGCGATCTTCGAACGTCTGCTGGCCAAGGCGGATGTCCTGGTCGAGAACTATCGCGCCGGGACGATGGAAAAACTCGGCTATGGCTGGAACAAGCTGCAAGTCCGTTTTCCCCGTCTGATATATGCCGCTGCGTCCGGCTTCGGCCACAGCGGGCCCTACGCCGACCGCCCGGCCTATGACATGGTCGTCCAAGCCATGGGCGGCATCATGAGCATCACCGGCCATCCCGGCGGCCCACCGACCCGCGTGGGTTCCTCCATCGGCGACATCAGCGCGGGGTTGTTCACCGCGATCGGCATCGTCTCGTGCCTTTACGACCGGACGCGTAGCGGCGCCGGCATGAAGGTCGATGTCGCCATGCTGGATTGCCAGGTGGCGATTCTGGAGAACGCAATCACTCGATATTTCGCCACGGGTCGCGCGCCGGGTCCGCTCGGTGCCCGCCATGCATCCATCGCGCCCTTCGCTGCCTTTGCCGCGGGCGACGGGCATCTGGTGATCGCCGCCGGCACCGACGCCCTGTTCGTTGCGCTCTGCCAGGCGCTGGGTCGCCCGGAACTTGCCGCCGACGCGCGTTATGCGACGAACGACGCCCGCGCCGATCATGTAAGCGCATTGACGGCCGAGCTCGAGGCGCTGCTGCAATCGCGATCCGTCGCCCATTGGCTGGAGGTTCTGGGCAAGGCCGGCATTCCCTGCGGTCCTATCAACGACGTGGCCCAGGTGCTGGCCGACCCGCAGGTCGTGGCGCGCAACATGGTGGTCGGGCTCGACGATCCGGAAATGGCGGGGCTGCGCGTGGCCGGCAATCCCGTCAAGCTCTCCGGCTATGACGACCCGCCCAGGCGTGGTGCCGCCCCCGCGCTCGACGCCGACCGCCGCCGCATCCTCGAAGACTTGTAACCCATGCGGCGTTTGGCCGGTCGTTTGGCGCTATGGACCTCGGCCATACTTCTTTTGACGGTCGCCGGCGTCGGCACCCTTCTGCTGTTTACCCTTCCCCGTTTCGACGGCACGTTCCGTGTCGTCGGGCTGGTGGCGCCGATCGAGATCGCGCGCGATCGCCATGGGATTGTTACGATCCGCGCCGACAGCGAGGCCGATGCCGCCTTCGCGCTTGGCTTCGCTCATGCCCAGGATCGCCTGTTCCAGATGGATCTGATGCGCAGGCTCGGCGCAGGCCGCCTCTCGGAAATCATCGGCGACGCCACGCTCGAAACCGATCGCTTCATGCGGCGTCTCGGCCTTTATCGTGTCGCCCAGGCGAACTATGCAAACCTGCCGCCCGACGTACGGCGATTGTTCCAAGCCTATGCCGCCGGCGTGAATGCCTATATCGGCAGCGACGACTGCCTGCTGCCGCCCGAATTCCTGCTGCTGGGTTATCGGCCGGACCCCTGGCAGCCGGCGGATTCCCTCGTTTGGGGCCGGTTGATGGCGTGGCAACTCTCGGGCAATTGGCGCGATGAACGGCTGCGCCAGGCGCTGGCCGAGCGATTGTCGCCGCAGGACATGCTACGGCTGTGGCCGACAAGCCAGCGGCTCTCCTCCCTCGAAGACGCCGCCTGGATGCCCCGGCCCGGTGCTTCGAACAATTGGGTGTTGGCCGGCAACCGCAGCGCGACGGGAAAACCGCTGCTCGCCACCGATCCCCATCTCGGCCTCGACATGCCGGCGGCCTGGTATCTGGCGCGCATCGAAATGCCCGGCCGGGTTCTCGTGGGCGTAACGGCGCCGGGCGTGCCGATCGTCGTCATCGGCCATAATGGACATGTCGCCTGGGGTTTCGCGACCGCCCAGGCGGATACCCAGGATCTCTTTATCGAGACCTTGGAGGATGACGACCGTTATCGAACGCCCGACGGCGTTGCTCCCCTGATTCGCCGTGACGAGATGATCCGCGTTCGCGGACTGGCACCCGTGGTGGAGGTGGTCGAGGAAACCCGTCATGGGCCGCTGATCGACATCGATCCCAGTACCCATCGTGCCTACGCCCTGGCGTGGACGGGCTTGCGCGCCGAGGACCGCACGGCGTTGGGCCTGCTCGCCATGAATCGTTCGAGCGATGCAGCGAGCTTCCGCGCCGCACTCAAGGATTTCGAATCGCCCGTCCAGAACGTGGTCTATGCCGATGTCGAAGGCCGCATCGGCTTCATGATGGCCGGCCGTATCCCCATTCGCAAAACGCTCGAGGATGGCAGCCAGATGCCCGTGCCCGGCGACACCGGCGCCTATGATTGGACGGGAATCATTCCCTTCGATGCCCTGCCGCAGGGCACTGATCCCACACAAGGCTATTTCGCCACTGCCAACAATCGGGTCATCGACGATGCCTACCCCTATTTCGTGACGGCCCGCTGGGAGGCGAACTATCGGATCGATCGCATCC
Source organism: Dongiaceae bacterium (assembly GCA_041487395.1). Lineage (GTDB taxonomy): Bacteria > Pseudomonadota > Alphaproteobacteria > Dongiales > Dongiaceae > DASXQK01. Next base: position 618 of record JBGPNG010000002.1, on the reverse strand, counting down.
GTCAGATGATCGGGGGTGGCGCGCATTTCGACCTCGACGGGATGTTGGCCATGCAGATGGACAGCCTGTCATTGGCGGCCGAGCAACTGGCACCCTTGCTGCTGGGGAAGGTGCCGGAACCCGCGTTGGACGGTTGGGATTACCGCATGGATCGCGACCGGGCAGCCCCCTTGATCTTCGAGGCCTGGCTTCGCCAGTTCGCCCATATCCTCCTGGACGGGCGTCTCGGCCAAGATTTTTCCGACTTCTGGTTCTGGGACGCGCCGATGTTGGCCGAGGCGCTGCGCGGCGGGCCGGCCTCGGCGCTGTGCGACGATCCCGGCACGCCGGCGATCGAGGATTGCGTGCTGCGGGCGCGCCAGGCTCATGATTTGGCGATGGCAGCGTTGAGGAAGGCCTATGGCCCGGACATGACCGCCTGGCGCTGGGGGGCGGCGCATCGGGCCCATTTCCGCCACCTGTTGTTCAGCCGCCTGCCGGTGGTGCGATCGCTGGTCGGTATCGATCTGCCTGTCGCAGGCGACAATTTCACCGTCGATCGGGCAAGTCCGAGAGTCGACGATGTCACGGGCGCGAGCTTCGACGACATCCAGGGTGCCAGCCTGCGAGCGGTCTTCG
>JBGPNG010000001.1:0-15792 GCA_041487395.1 Dongiaceae bacterium | reverse complement strand
CAGCGCCTTGATATCCTCGAGGCGGACCGAGCGGCCATCTTCCGAGCGCAGGAGATTCTCCAGCAGGACCTTGAGCGAGAAAGGCAACCGCGCCAGATCGCCCAGGCCATTCTTCTCGGCGGCTTTCAGGCTGAAATAATCGAAACGACGGTTGCCTACCTTGAGACTACGGCGCGTTTTCAAACTGTCGACGGCGACGGTCACGGCGGATAACTCCATCAATGAATTGAACAGGGCTGGGATCGGGGAATGATATCAGCCAACGATATCACCCGGTCGGGCAAAAATCACAATTTCGCCATTTTCCCGGCGCAATGCCGCCACAGCCCGGCGCGACGTTTTGCGCGCGACAAAACGACCCTGTCTCGAGGCTCCCTGGCCGGCCTCTGCAAAACGCTGAAAGGCCGGGGATGTAAAGGCAGCTCACCGCGACCCCCCAGCGGCTGTCTTTATCCACCTCGCGCGCCGCGTCCTGCTCTTCATCCCGGCGGGACGCGGCGCAAATATTTCAGGCTTCCTGCTGTATCCAGGCCGTCATCGCAGGGCCGCTTTGGGCCGGCGGGACGCGGCGCAATCGTTTTCGGCTCCCGCACGCACGCCAATGCTTCGGCAGGCTAAGCAAAAATCACTCTCGCCCCGAGATGGCGAGGGGGAGGCCACCCGTTGTCGGCCCGGCCCTATGGTTCCTGCCTAAAATCCGGGCTAGCTTCGCCGGCGATGAAAGAACCGAGAGAGAGCCCGGCGCCGGCCGCCTTCGCGGGCCATGCGCTCGCCTGCCGCCGGGGCGAGCGGCTTGTCTTCGCGAATCTCGACTTCGCCATCGCGCCGGGCGGCGTTTTGCTGCTGCGCGGGCCCAACGGCAGCGGCAAATCGAGCCTGTTGCGGCTGATGGCGGGGCTGCTCCGCCCGGCCGAAGGCGAATTGACGTGGGACGGGGCGGTGATCGCCGCCGATCCCGAACTGCATCGTCGTCGCCTCGCCTTCCTGGGGCATCTCGACGCGGTGAAGCCGGCGCTCACCGTCGCCGAGAATCTAGGATTCTGGTGCGGTGCCGCCGCCGTTCCCGCAGCACTAGCCGCCTTTGCCATGGAGCGCCTTGCGCCATTGCCCGCCCGGCTGCTTTCCGCCGGCCAACGCCGGCGCCTGGCTCTGGCGCGCGTCATCGCCAACGGCAGCCCGCTTTGGTTGCTGGATGAACCGACCAATGGCCTCGATGGGGAAGCCGAGGCGATGTTCGCCGCAGCGCTCGCAGCCCATCGCGCCGGCGGCGGCATGGCGGCGATCGCGCTTCATGCCGACAGAACGCCGCAGGGGGCGGCAACGCTGGCGCTGGACGATTTTTCTGCGGGGACCACGGCGGCGAGGCCAGCCGCATGAGCGGCGTCGGTTTCGCAAGCTTGCTGCGCCGCGATCTGCTGCTGGTCCTGCGCCAGGGCAGCGACGCATTGATCACGCTCTCCTTCTATCTGCTGGCGGTCATGATGTTTCCTTTCGGCGTGGGGCCGGAGCCGGAGTTGCTCGCCCGCATCGCCGCCGGTCTTCTGTGGACCATGGCGCTGTTCGCTGCCCTGATCTCGCTCGACCGCCTGTTCCAACAGGAACAGGAAGATGGGGGGTTGGAACAACTGGCGCTGGCCCCGCTCGCTCTGGAATGGAGTTTTCTCGCCAAGGCGCTCGCACATTTTCTGGCGACCGGATTGCCGCTGCTGGTCGCGGCACCCTTTCTGGCGTTGCTGCTGCGCCTGCCGCTGCCGGCAATTCCGGTGCTGACCGCAGCGCTGGCGCTTGGCGGGCCGGCTCTGACATTGGTGGGCGCCGTGGGCGCGGCGCTGACCCTGGGCGCCCGGCGGGGCGCGGTGCTGCTGCCGCTCATCGTGCTGCCGCTCTATATTCCGGTGCTGATCTTTGGCGTCGGCGCCGTGGATGCGGCGGCGAGCGGTCTTTCCGCCCAACCGCATCTTCTGCTGCTGGGCGCCTATCTGCTGGCCGCGATTCCGCTCGCCCCCTGGGCCGGTGCCGCAGCCCTGCGCCTGGCGCTGGAATGAGCGTGGGGCGCACCGGCGCAGACCCGGCTAGACCGCGCCCCGCGCCCCGGCCTATCCTCCGGGCCAAATCCTCGTCGCCTTCCGGGAGTCGATCCATGCGCGTACTCCGTTTCGCCGTCATCGCGTCCGCAGCATTTCTCGCCGGCTGCGCCCCCCACGACCGCGGACCGCAGCTCGCCAATATCCAAAGCGACGTCCAGCAGACCTTCGGCGGCGATGTGGGCGCGTTGATTTTCCACGGCTATGAGGCGGCGCGGGAAGCCGAGGCGGCCGACGCGGCCGGCGCGCAACTGGCCGATCAACCCAGCTATCTCGCCGTCGATTCCTCGCTCAGCGACAACGCGATGACCATGGCCGACGAAGCGGCCGAGCATCGCCGCCAGGCCGAGGCGGCGCTCAATCGCATTCTCGATCCCTTGCGCGAGCGCATCGCCAAGCTCGAGTCACGCCAGCAGGCCTCGGTGCCGGAAGTCAGCGCCATCCTGCATTTCGCCCCCGGCAGTGCCGCCTTGCCTGCGAGCGAGACGGCGAAGCTTCAAGCCGTCGCCCATTATCTGGCGCGCCATCCCCGCTCACGCGTCACCATCACCGGCTGGTCGGACCCGAGCGGCAACGCAAAGGCCAACCGCGAACTGTCGCGCGCCCGGGCCAATGCAGTCTATGACGCGCTCAACGCCCGCAGCCTGCCCCTCGATGCCCAGGTTGCGGTCATCGGCGCCGGCGCCGCAGGCATCGAGGACAACGACCCCATCGGCCGGCGGGTCAAGATCGAGGTCCGCCCGGAGGGCTGAGAACGGCGACGCCCCTGCGCCGATCTCGGCTTTCGGCCAGTCAGCGTATGATGAAATAGACTCGCTGACCCCCTCATGCCCCTGCGCTTGGGCACAAGCACCCACGTCCTTCCGCCGTCGGGAAAGGTCGCAAAACCCCGGCGGTACCACGCGGATCACGTCGTTGCGACCGGTCCCACCCTTCGCTTTCGCGCGGCCCGTCGATGCACTATATATCCCCTCCTCATGCACCGTTTCGCCAATCCCGGCCGCTTCCTGCGCATGGCCGCCGTCCTGCAACCATGGACGGCCGCGGCCTCGATCCTGTTTATCGGCACCGGCCTCATCTGGGGCCTGTTCTTCGCGCCGCCCGATTATCAGCAGGGCGAGAGCGTTCGCATCATCTATGTCCATGTCCCGGCCGCCTGGATGGCGCTGTTCGTCTACACCATCATCGCCGCGGCCAGCGCCAGCGCCCTCATCTGGCGCCACCCGCTGGGCGATCTGATCGCGCGCGCGGCCTCGCCGCTCGGCGCCGGATTCACCTTCATCGCACTGGTCAGCGGCTCCCTCTGGGGCAAGCCCATGTGGGGCACCTGGTGGGTGTGGGACGCCAGGCTGACCTCCATGCTGATCCTGTTCTTCCTCTATCTCGGCCATATGGCGCTGCTCGGTGCCTTCGACGATGCCGGCCGCGGCAATCGCGCGGCCGCGATCCTCGCCCTCGTCGGCTTCGTCAATGTGCCGATCATCAAATTCTCCGTCGACTGGTGGAACACGCTGCATCAGCCGGAAAGCGTGTTCCGCCTGGGCGGTCCGACCATCGATCCCTCCATCCTCTGGCCGCTTCTTGTCATGGCGTTTGGTTTCACTTTTTTCTTCGTGACCTTGCTGCTGCTGCGCGTGCGATCGGAGTTCCTGGCCGCCAAGCTGCGCGCGGCGTCGGCCCGCTAGATCGCGCCATGGGGATGCTTCGCCATGGATAAGATCGCGATCTTCTTCGCCATGGGCGGCTACGCCGTCTATGTCTGGCCGGCCTTCCTGATCGCGGCGCTGGTCATGATCGGATTGCTTGTCGCGACGCTCCGAAGCCTGCACCGGCGCGAAACGGCACTCGCCGAGATCGAACGGAAGCCAGACCCCAAATGACCCGCAAGCGCCGGCGGTTGATGTTCGTTTCGCTCGGCCTGCTGATGCTGGCGGGGGCGACGGCCTTGGCGCTGACTGCGTTCAAGGACAATCTGGTTTTTTTCTACAGCCCGACCGATCTGCTGGCCAAACCCCAGCCGCCGGGCCACGCCTTTCGCCTGGGCGGATTGGTGGAACAAGGCAGCGTGGCGAAGGATGCGGACGGCCTCACCATCCGCTTTCGCATCACCGACAAGAAGAACGAATTGCTCGTGGTCTATCGCGGCGTATTGCCCGATCTCTTCCGCGAAGGACAGGGCGTGGTCGTCGAAGGCAGCCTGGCGCCCGACGGCAGTTTCGCTGCCAGCAGCGTGCTGGCCAAGCATGACGAGAAATATATGCCCCCGGAGGTGGCCGCCGCCTTGAAGAAGAACGGCGAGTGGCGGCCTGCATCCTCGGCCGCGACGACGCCATGATCGTCGAATTTGGGCATTTCGCTCTGGTGCTGGCGCTGGTCGTCGCCTTCGTCCAAGCCGTGGTCCCGCTTTGGGGGGCGCAGCAAAACGACGCGCGGCTGATGGGCCTCGCGCGGCCCGCGGCGATGGCCCAGTTGTTGTGCATCCTCATCGCCTTCGGGGCGCTGATGCAGGCCTATATCGTTTCGGATTTTTCCGTGGCCGCCGTCGCGCGCAATTCCAATTCGCTGCAGCCGCTGATCTATCGCATGGCGGGCCTGTGGGGAAATCACGAGGGCTCGCTGCTGCTCTGGGTTGCCATATTGGCGATCTATGGGGCCGCGGTCGCGGCCTTCGGCGACAATCTGCCGCCGCGGCTGCAGGCCCGCGTGCTGGCCGTGCAGGCCACGATTGCACTGGGCTTCCTTGCCTTCATGCTGTTCACTTCGAATCCTTTTGCCCGGCTCGATCCGGCCCCGGCCGATGGCGCGGAGCTCAATCCGATCCTTCAGGATCCCGGCCTCGCCTTTCATCCGCCGACGCTTTATCTGGGCTATGTCGGCCTCTCCATGGCCTTTTCTTTCGCGGTGGCGGCATTGCTGGAAGGCAGGGTCGATGCCGCCTGGGCGCGCTGGGTGCGGCCCTGGACCTTGGCCGCCTGGACCTGCCTCACCTTCGGCATCGGGGCCGGCAGCTGGTGGGCCTATCACACCTTGGGCTGGGGCGGCTGGTGGTTCTGGGATCCTGTCGAAAACGCCTCCTTCATGCCCTGGCTGACGGCAACGGCACTGCTTCATTCGGCGATCGTCGTGGAGAAGCGCGACGCTCTCAAAGGCTGGACCATCCTGCTCGCCATTCTCGCCTTCGCTCTCAGCCTGATCGGGACATTCCTCGTGCGCTCGGGCGTCATCACCTCGGTCCATGCCTTCGCCAGCGATCCGACGCGCGGCGTGTTCATTCTGGCCCTTCTTATTTTCTACATCGGCGGTGCACTCGTCCTCTTCGCCTGGCGCGCACCCGCCCTCAAACCCGGCGGGCTGTTCGCGCCGGTCAGCCGCGAGGGCGCGCTGTTGATCAACAATCTGCTGCTGGTGAGCGCAGCGGCAACGGTATTTCTCGGCACGCTCTATCCGCTTTTCCTCGACGTTGCCGGCGGCGGCAGCGTTTCCGTCGGCGGGCCCTATTACAACGCGACATTCTTGCCCATCGTGCTGCCGCTGATCGCGCTCGCGGCAATCGGCCCCTTCCTCAGCTGGAAACGCGCCGATCTGCCGGGCGTGCTCGCGCGGCTCAAGCTCGCACTTGCCGCGGCGATCCTGGCATCCATCCTGGGTTGGTGGTTGAACCGCGGCGGGCCGTTGCTGGCGCTGCTGGGTGCGGCACTCGCTGGTTGGCTTTTCGTGGCCGCAGCTTCGGAATTCGCCGGCCGCGCGCGGTTGTTCACCGCCGGCGCATTGGGTCGATTGCGGCGCCTGCCGCGCGCGGCTTACGGCATGACATTCGCGCACGCCGGGCTCGCCATTGCCATTCTGGGCATGACCGGCAGCAGCGCCTGGAAACAGGAAGATATCCGTGTCCTCAGGCCCGGCGAGAGCGCCACGATCGCCGGCTACAGCTATCGCCTCGACAGCGTCGGTCCGGTGGAGGGGCCGAACTATCATGCCACACGGGCCCAATTCACCTTCATCCGCGACGGCGAAGCCATTGCCGTGCTGACGCCGGAGAAGCGCTTTTATCCGGTGGCCGCGACCACCACGACGCAAGCAGCCATCCATGTCTCGCGCCTCGCCGATCTCTATGCGGTGATCGGCGAACCGGACGGCAAAGGCGGCTGGACGGTGCGCGTATATCACGAGCCGCTGGTGCCGCTGATCTGGGGCGGGATACTTCTCATGGCCGCCGGCGGCGTCGTCTCGTTGAGCGACCGGCGCTATCGCGTGGGCGCGCCTTTGCGCGCGCGGGGCGCGGAGGCGGTGCTGCGATGATGCGCCGGCTGATCTATCTGCTGCCGGTGCTGGCCTTCGCCGGCATCGCCGGCTGGTTCTGGCAGGGCCTCGCACCCGAGCGCGATCCCACGCTGGTGCCCTCGGCCATGATCGACAAGCCGGTGCCGGAGTTCGATCTGCCGCCGCTGGAGGCCGGCAAACCGGGCCTGAAGAGCGCCGAGCTCAAAGGCCAGGTGACGCTGATCAATTTCTTCGCCTCCTGGTGCGTGCCCTGCCGGGCCGAGCATCCCCTGCTGCTGACGCTGGCCAAGGACAAGCGCCTGCAACTCGACGGTATTGCCTACAAGAACAAGCCGGAAGACACCGCCGCCTATCTCGCCGAGCTCGGCAATCCTTACGCCCGCGTTGCCCTCGACCAGCCTGGGCGCACCGCCATCGATTTCGGCGTTTATGGCGTGCCGGAGAGCTATCTGATCGACCGCGACGGGCGTATCCGTTTTCGCCAAGTCGGACCGCTGACCGAAGACGTCATCGAGGGCAAGCTGAAGCCGCTGATCGCGGAACTGACGAAATGACCGCCCGCGCATTGGCGGCATTGATGCTGATCGTTCTTCTCGCCGCCAGCCCGACGAAAGCCGTCGAGCCAAGCGAGATGTTGAAGGACCCTGCGCTGGAGGCGCGTGCGCGCGCGATCGGCCGGGAGATCCGCTGCCTCGTCTGCCAGAATCAATCCATCGACGATTCCAACGCCGATCTTGCCCATGATCTGCGCGTCATCCTGCGCGAGCGCCTGACGGCCGGCGACAGCGACCAACAGGTCAGGGACTATCTGGTCGCGCGCTACGGCGATTTCGTTCTGCTCGATCCGCCCTTCAAGGCGAAGACCCTGATCCTGTGGGGCGGACCCGTGGCCCTGCTGTTGCTGGGCGGCGTCATCATCCTTGTCGCTGCGCGCCGCCGCGCCATGGCGGGGGCAGCAGCGCCACTGAGCGAGGACGAACGCCGACGCCTTGCCCAATTGCTGGATCGGCCCAAGTGACGCTCTGGCTCCTCGTCGCCTTGCTCTCGGCGGTCGTCGTTGCCTTGTTCGCCTGGCCGCTGATCAGGCCCCGCGCGCTCGCGGCCGATGCGGGGCGCGATCTTGCCGTCTATCGCGACCAATTGGCCGAACTCGATCGCGAGGTCGGCCGCGGCCTGTTGCTGGAAACCGAGGCGAGTGCCGCCCGATTGGAAATTCAGCGTCGACTGCTGGCCGCAGCCGACCGGCCGGCGCCACTAACCGCGCAAGCGGATCGCGCCGCGCGCGCGCCGATCTCGGCTGCGCTGCTGTTTCTCCTGCTGCCGGCGGCGGCGATTGCAATCTACCTCGACCTCGGTGCGCCCACGCTGCCGGCAATGCCCTTCGCCAGCCGCGCGCCGGCGGACCAGAACTTGACGCAATTGGTCGACGCCCTCAGCGCCCGGATGCAGGCCGATCCCAGCGACCCCAAGGGCTGGATTCTGCTGGCAGGCGCCGAGGCGAAGCTTGGCCGCTTCAAGGAAAGTGCCGCCGCCTATGCCCAGGCGATCGCGCGGCGACAGGCCAAGGGCGAGCCGGGCGATGGGGAATTGCAGTCCCTCTATGGAGAGGCGCTGACTGCGGCGGACGGACAAGTGACGCCCGCGGCCAAGGCCGCCTTCGATGCGGCCCTGGCGATCGACGCGAAAAATCCCCGCGCCCGGTTCTATCTGGCCGAGGCCGAGGCCGAGGCCGGCCATCTCGACGCCGCACTTGCTCAATGGGTGGCGCTGGAAGCCGATTCCCCCGCCGATGCGCCCTGGCAGGCCATGCTCACCGATCGCATCGAGACCGCGGCCAAGCGACTTGGGCGCGATCCGGCCACATTGCCAGGCCACAAACCGGCGCCCACCACAACCAACCCCCCGGGGCCGAGCGCCGACGATGTGGCCAACGCCGCGACCATGACGCCGGCCAAGCGCGCCGCCTTCATCGACAGCATGGTTGCCGGCCTAGCCGCCCGGCTGCACGACCAACCGAACGACATCGACGGCTGGATGAAGCTGGGCACTGCCTATGACCGGCTTGGCCGCTCCGGCGACGCCCGCGCCGCTTGGCGCGAAGCCGCAACCCGGGCGCCCGAGCGTCTGGATGCCCAGCTCGCCTATGCTGGCGCGGTGGCCGCCACCGCCGATGGGGACCCGCTGCCGGGGGATTTCGCCCCCGTGGTGGATCGCATCCGCAATCAGGCTCCCGGCAACGGCCTCGGACTCTATTGCGCCGGACTTCTCGCCCGGGCCAATGGCGACAAGGCCGCGGCCCGCGCGTTCTGGCAGCAAGTCTTGCCGCTGATCCCCGAAGCAAGCGCCCAGCGCAAGGAGCTGGAAGCCAAGATCGCGGCGCTGGGGCAATAGGCGTCTGTCGAAGGACTTGGCAAGCTCGAAGTACAGACGCAGTATTCGCCCATGAACCTGGCCTTGAAGCCCGCGCCCGTTCTGAGCCTGGACGCCGATTGGTATCACCGCGCCGATATCTTCGAGCGCGAGCGCCGCGCCGTCTTCGCCCGGGAATGGCAATTCATCGGGGCGCTCAGCGCCTTGGCGAAATCCGGCGACTACATCGCGACCGAGATCGTCGGCTGGCGCGTCTTTGTCTTGCGCGATCGCCACGGCGAACTGCGGGGCTTCCACAATCTCTGCCGTCATCGCGCCGGATATTTTCTGGAGGATGGCCAGGGCCACTGCGATGTACTGCGCTGCAAATATCATGGCTGGGTCTACGATACCCAGGGCCGGCTGCGGGCCACGCCCGGCTTCGGCGAGACGAGCTGGTTCGACAAGGCCGACTACCCGCTGCAGGCGGTCAAGGTCGCCACATGGCGCAACCTCGTCTTCGTCAATCTCGATCTCGAATGCCGGCCGCTGGAAAGCTGCCTCGGCGACCTGCCGGAACTGACGGCCCCCTATGCGATGGAAAGCTTCACCTGCCTAGGGCAAGCCGAGTTCGACATATCCTGCAATTGGAAGACCTATACAGATAATTTCGTCGAGGGCTATCACATCCCCTCGATCCATCCCGGGCTGAACGCGGCGATCGATTTCGAGCGCTTCGAGGCCTATCACCGCGAGAATGTGGTGGTGATGAAGGCGCCCCAGCGCGAAGGGTCCATCTATGGCGGCGTGTGGCTCTGGGCCTATCCCAATATGACGCTGTCGATCTACCCCGACGGCATGAACACCTCGCGCATCCTGCCGGTCGACCGGCAAAAGAGCCGTCTGATCTATCATTTCTATTTCCGCGATACCGCGCCCGCAGAGTCGGAGGCCCGGGCACGGACCATCGAAACCAACTGCGCCATCGTGCGCGAGGATTTCGGCATCTGCGAGATCGCCCAGCGCAACCTCGAGGCGGGGACCCATAGCCGGGGGCCGCTCAGCCCCAAACAGGAGGAGGGCGTGCGCTATTTCCACGATCGGCTGCGAGGTTCGCTCGGGCCCCTCTAGTGTTTTTTGCTTGCCTGGGGCCCCAAACCTGCCAAAGCTGGCGTAACAGGGGCCAAAGCCGCGCCCGAACGGGCATAACCACCTAGTGGGGCTATAAGCCATGGAGGACAGCGCACCGGCACTCGTCGTCGAAGATCTGCACAAGAAATTCGGCCAGCTGGAAGTGCTGAAGGGCGTTTCGGTATCGGCCAAAGACGGCGACGTGATCGCCATGATCGGCAGCAGCGGTTCGGGCAAGAGCACCTTCCTGCGCTGCATCAATCTTCTGGAAACGCCGGATTCGGGCCGCGTCTATGTCGCCGGCGAATTGATCAAGATGAAGCCGACGCGCGCCGGCCACGCCACGCCGGCCGACCACAAGCAGGTCGACCGCATCCGCTCCGAACTCGGCATGGTGTTCCAGAGTTGCAACCTATGGTCCCACATGACCGTTCTGGAAAACGTGATCGAGGCGCCGATTCATGTGCTGAAGCTGCCGCGGGCCGAGGCCGTCGCCCGGGGCGAGGCGCTGCTGGCCAAGGTCGGCATCACCGACAAGCGCAACTATTATCCCAGCCATCTCTCGGGCGGCCAGCAGCAGCGCGCGGCCATCGCTCGCGCCCTCGCCATGGAGCCCAAGGTGATGCTGTTCGACGAGCCGACCTCGGCGCTCGATCCCGAGCTCGTCGGCGAAGTGCTGCGCGTCATGCGCCAGCTCGCCGAAGAGGGCACGACCATGCTCGTCGTCACCCATGAGATGGCCTTCGCCCGCGATGTCGCCTCGCAAGTCATTTTCCTGCATCAAGGCCGGATCGAGGAAGAAGGCCCGCCCGCACAGGTCTTCGGCAATCCGAAATCCGAGCGCTGCCGCCAATTCCTGACCGGCAAGCCCTAAGCAGAGATTCGTTGAACGGGGATGCTTCTCCGTCATGCCCGAGCCGGCCGAAGGCCGGGGCCCCGGCATCCACGCCTTCGTACCGCGCAGCAGAAAGACATGGATGCCCGTGGCGAGGCACGGGCATGACGAATAGAAAGTGCAGCCTTGCCCATTATGGTCTTATCACGTGAACCCTGCTTAGGACGCAAGAGCGGCGTCGCGTCGGCGTCGTTCGGCGCTCGGCGCATCTCGAAATAACGAGGCTGTCGATGAAGAAAGTGCTTGCCGTCGTCGTCGGGCTCGTCGCGGTTGCCGCGGGATATGCCTGGTACAGCTTCTTTCCCGGCACCCCGCCGGTCATACACATCGCGACCGAGGGCGCTTACCCGCCGTTCAATTCCATCGACAACAGCGGCACGCTGGTGGGTTTCGACATCGATATCGCCAATGCGCTCTGCGAGAAGATGCGCGTGCAATGCAAGATCGATGCAGAGCCCTGGGACGGCATCATCCCGGCGCTCCTGGAACGGAAATACGACGCCATCGTCGCCTCGATGACGATCACCGCCAAGCGCAAGGAGCAGGTGAACTTCACCGACAAATACTACAGCACCGCGGCCCGCTTCGTCGCCAAGAAGGGAGCGAATATCGAGGTCACTCCCGCCGGGCTCACGGGAAAACGCGTCGGCGTGCAGCGCTCGACGGTCTTTGAGACCTATCTGCGCGCCAGATTCCCGGAGGTCGTGCCGGTACTCTACGATACGCAGGAAAATGCCAATCTCGACATCGCGGCGGGTCGGCTCGACCTGCTGCTGGCCGATTCGGTTCAGCTCTCCCAGGATTTCCTCAAGACAGACAAGGGCCGGGATTTCGAATTCGTCGGCCCACCGCTCAGCGATCCGACCCTGGGCGAAGGCGTCGGCATCGCCGTGCGCAAAGACGATACGAAGCTTCTCGAAGCCTTCAACAAGGCGCTGAAGGAAATCCGCGCCGACGGCACCTATAAGAAGCTGAACGACAAATATTTCGACTTCGATATCTACGGCAATTGATCGGAACGCGAGGGCTGAGTTGGGTCGGGAGTGCCTCATGCTCGTTCCGTGGAGAACGCGCGATGCCGCGACAGAATCGGGTGACGCCTTTTTCCACCATCGAATCGACCGCGTCTCGCGGCACGCTGATGGGCAACCGGTGAATTCTCCATGACGATCAGGGCCGCCTCGGTGCGGCCCGATGGCGTCATCCCCATTGGGTGACCTGCCGTCTTGAATTCAAATCCCGCTGGCGGCCCATCATGACGCCCAACGCTTATACGGAACTGTTTTTTCTCGACGAAGCCGTGGCCTTTGCCGCCGGGCACCGGCCTTGTGCGGAATGCCGGCGGGACGATTATCTGCGATTCCTCGACGCCTGGGCGGATGCAACGGGCCTCGCGGATCGCTCGTCGCTGCGGGCGGTCGATGTGGATCGCCTGCTTCATGGCCAGCGGATCGACAAGAGCCGCCGGGCGCAGACGACATATCGGGCCAATCTGGCCGATCTGCCCGACGGCAGTTTCGCCAGGCTTTCCGATGCGCCTGGCGAGGCCTGGGTGGTCAGGGCCAAGAAGATTCTGCGCTGGACCCATGGGGGCTATGATCGCGCAGTGCTGCGTCAAAGCGTGACGGCGCAGGTATTGACCCCGCGGCCCAGCGTCGCGGCGTTTGCGGCCGGATACCGGCCGGCACTTCACGCCAGCGCAGCCAAATTCGATTAAGACGAGACGGAAGATTCCGCGGCGGAGGCCGATGGGGCGGGTACAGCCTCATTGAGCGCCGTGGCGAAGGCACGCCAGTCGCCCTTGGGCGAGCGGCATTCGCGACCCGCCGCCACCAGGGTAACCCCATCGAAGGTCCAGGATTTGCGCCAGGGCTTGAGATCGGCCATGGCTTTGACGACGAAGCGCCGCCGCATGCGTTCGCGCACGACCTTGCGCCAATAGGCCCAGTAGACGACGACCAGCAGGACGGCCACACCCGCCACCACCGGCCAACTGCCGCGCCAATAGGCGAGCGCGATAAGGGCGAGCGCGACCAGGATGAACTGACCCTTGTCCGTCTCGCTGTTGCCGGGGAAATCCATATGATTGCCGAGGCCGGGGGCGAAAGCGATTTCGGCTCGTCCCTCCTGCAGGGCGGCGCGAATCTGGGCAAGGGCTTCGGCATCGGTCATGGCGTCATGATTTAGCCGACCGGCGGCCTTCTGCCAAGCCGCCAGCTGAAAGAGTTGCGGGTCAATTTGCTCCCATGGTTCGACAGGCTCACCATGAGGTCTCTGTTTACGCCTCATCCTGGGCTTGTCGAAGAATGAGGCCGCCAAACTGACTCAGCACCGCTGAAAGCGAAAGGTTGAGTCCGACCGGCCGGGAACGCGATAATCACCCCCCAAATCTGCCCGCCGACCCGCCGCTCGCATTCCCGCAACGGAGACATTCATGCCCACTACGACCCATGCCGAGATCGTCATCATCGGTGGCGGCATCATCGGCTGCAGCATCGCCTATCACCTGACGCGCATGGGCAAGATGGACGTCGTCATCCTGGAAAAGAGCGGCGTCACCCATGGCGCCACCTGGCACGCCGCCGGTCTGGTCGGCCAGTTGCGCACATCGCGCAACGTCACCCGCATGCTCCAGCGCAGCGTCGAGCTCTATGACGGGTTGGAACAGGAAACCGGCCAGGCCCTCGACTGGAAGAAGGTCGGCAGCTTGCGCCTGGCTTGCTCGGCCGAGCGGCTGCTGGAGATCAAGCGCTCGGCCACCATGGCCAAGAGCTTCGGCCTCGAGATGCATATCATCTCGCCGAAGGAGGCCCAGGCGCTGTTCCCGCTGATGACCACCACGGATGTGATCGCGGCGGCCTTCCTGCCGAGCGACGGCTATATCGACCCGGCCAGCGTTGCCCAAGCGCTGGCCAAGGGGGCGCGCGCGATGGGCGCGCGCATTGTCGAGGGAGCGCGCGTGACCGGCATCCATGTGGACGGGCGACGCGCCACGCGGGTGACCACCGAACAGGGCGACTACGTTTGCGAGACCCTGGTCAACGCCGCCGGCATGTGGGGGCGCGAGATCGGTCGGATGAGCGGCACAAGGGTGCCGGCACTCGCCCTCGAGCATCAATATCTGGTGACGGATCCCATCCCCGACATGCCGAAGAACATGCCCACCCTGCGCGATCCCGATCTGCTGGTTTATTACAAGCCGGAAGTGCGCGGGATCGCGGTGGGCGGCTATGAGCCCGATACCTTGCCATTTGCTCCGCGTGGCATTCCGCAAAGCTTCGCCCAGGAATTGCTGCCGGGCAATTTCGACCGCTTCGAACAGCTCGCCACGCTGGCGGCCAAGCGAACGCCGATCCTGGACAAGGTCGGCGTGCGCCAGCTCATCAACGGCCCGATCCCCTATTCGGCCGACAGCGATTTCATCATGGGCAAGGTCCCGGAACTGGACAATTGCTACGTCGCTGCGGGATTCCTCTACGGGATCGCCGCCGGCGGGGGTGCGGGCCGCATGATGGCCGAATGGATCGTCGAGGGCGCGCCCAGCCTCGACCTCTGGCCGCTCGACGTGCGCCGCTTCGCCTTTCATCACAACACGCGCCATTTCATGTACCCGCGCGCCGTCGAACTCTACGGCCATCACTACAAGATCGCCTATCCGGGCCTGGAACATGAAAGCGCGCGCGGCATCCGTCGCAGCCCGCTCTATTTTCCGCTCAAGGAAAAGGGCGCGGTCTATGGCTCCAAGGCGGGGTGGGAGCGCCCGAACTGGTTCGCCCCAGATGGCATGGAGCGGGAAGACCGGCCGTCCTTCCGCCGGCCGAATTGGTTCGAACCCGTCGCGGCGGAGCATCGCGCCGTGCGCGAGCGCGTCGCCCTTATCGACCAGACGTCTTTCAGCAAATTCGAGCTGAGCGGACCGGCAGCGCTTGCGACATTGCAACGCCTGGCCGCATCCGAGATGGACAAGCCCGTGGGCAGCGTCATCTATACCCAGCTCTGCAACCAGCGCGGTGGAATCGAGGCCGATCTCACCATCACGCGCCTTGCGCCGAACCGCTTCTACATCGTCACCGGCAGCGGCTTTGCCATTCACGACCGCCATTGGATCGAAAGCCACATGCCGACGGATGGCTCCGTGGAACTGCGCGACGTCACCTCCTCGCGCGCCGTGATCAATCTCTGCGGGCCCCTCGCGCGCAAGGTTCTGGAAAAAATGAGCGAGGAGGATGTGAGCAATCACGCCTTTCCTTTCGCCACGGCGCGCCAGATCACCATCGCTGCCGCACCGGTTCTCGCCGTGCGCATCGGCTACGTGGGCGAACTGGGTTGGGAACTGCATGTGCCGGCGGAATATGCCTGCCACGTCTATGAAGTCCTATGGGCGGCGGGCGAGGAATTCGGCATCGCCGATGTCGGCTATCGCGCCATCGATACGCTGCGGATGGAGAAGTTCTATCTCTATTGGAGCAGCGACATCACGCCGGACTACAACCCCTATGAGGCCGGCCTCGGCTTCCGCGTATCGCTGAAGAAGAAGGATTTCATCGGCCGCGACGCCTTGGCGCGGATCAAGACCGAAGGCGCGACGCGCCGGCTTTGCATCTTCACGCTGGAACGGCCGCTCACCGTCTTCGGCGGCGAGGCCATCCTCCATCGCGACAAGACCGTGTCGGTGACGAGCAGCGCCAATTTCGGCCATACCATCGCCAAGCCAATCGTCTATGGCTATTTGCCCATGGAGATCGCAGCTGAGCGCGAGTTCACCGTGGAGGCCTTCGGCGAAACGGCGCCGGCGCTGCGCCATGACGGCCCGCTCTATGATCCGAAGATGACGCGGTTGAAGGGGTGAAACATGCCGCGGTTGTGCGTTCATTTCTGGGCCGTGCCTAGCCCTACCGCCCCCTCACCCTACCCTCTCCCCCAAATTTCTTCTACGGGATGCACACATCTCAAAATTCCGCCTAAAGCCGTTGCGAACATTTCCGGGAAGCCAAGTCGAGGTTTCCAAAAAGAATCGAGGGCGAGGCGGTTTTGATATTTTCGAATCCAAAT